>NZ_JBHXQZ010000050.1:0-58906 GCF_042717095.1 Streptomyces sp. NPDC058632
TCGGCGCCCTCCTCCGCCCTGCGGCCGAACGCACCGGACCCCACTCGCCCCGGCCGGACGGACACCGCCGACCGCCTCCGACCCGATCCGCCGGAGCCCTAGGCGTCCGAGGGGCGCTCGATCAGCCGGGCGAACGCGTCGAGGTTCCGGGTCGACTCGCCGCGCGACACCCGCCAGGCGTGCTCCTTGCGGATCGCAGTGGCGAACCCGAGCTCCAGGAGGGTGTTGAAGCTGCCGTCGGCCGCCTCCAGGACCTGGCCCAGCAGCCGGTCGACCTCGTCGGGGGTGACGGCGGCCAGCGGGAAGCGGCCGGTGACGTAGATGTCGCCGAGCGGATCCACGGCGTAACTCACGCCGTACAGCTTGAGGTTGCGCTCGAGGAGCCAGCGGTGGACGCCGGCCTCGTTCTCGTCGGGGTGACGGACCACGAAGGCGTTGAGGGAGAGCGAGTGGCGGCCGACGATGAGGGAGACCGTCGTGGAGAGCTTGCGGGTGCCGGGGAGCTTCACGACGTACGTGCCGGACGCGGGGCTCTCCCACTCGAGTTCGGCGTCCTTCAGCACCCCCTCGACGACCTGCGCCGCCCGCTGCTGCGCTTCCGCCGCTGCTACCGCTGCCACCGCCCTGTCAGCCATGGTGGGAGCGTACGTCACGGCGGTGCGCGTGCGTCGCGGCCGTGTAGACGTCGGCCGTGGCGGCGGCCGACCTGTCCCAGCCGAAGGACAGGGCGTGCCGGGCGGCGGCCTCGCCCATCCGGTCGGCGAGGTGGGGCTGGTCGGCGAATTCGAGCAGCACGCGCGCGTAGGCGTCGGGATCGTGTCCCTGGACGAGGAAGCCGGTGTGTCCGTCCCGTACCGCCACCGGCAGTCCGCCGACCGAGGCCGCGAGCACCGGGGTGCCGGCCGCCTGCGCCTCTATGGCGACCAGGCCGAAGGACTCGCTGTAGGACGGCATGACGAGGACGGACGCGGCCCGGAACCAGTCGGCGAGCTGCTCCTGCCCGACCGGCGGACAGAACCGTACGACGTCGGCGATGCCCAGGCGGGCGGCGAGTTTCTGCAGCCCTTCGGGCTTGGCGAGGCCGCTGCCACTGGGGCCGCCGACGACGGGGACGCAGATCCTCGAGCGCAGCCCGGGACGCTCACCGAGCAGAACGGCCACCGCGCGGAGCAGCACGTCCGGAGCCTTGAGGGGCTGGATGCGGCCCGCGAAGAGCGGGATCAGGGCGTCCTGGGGCAGGCCGAGGCGGGCGCGGGCCGCGGCCCTTCCGTCGGCGGGACGGAAGCGGGAGAGGTTGACGCCGGGGTGGACGACGGCGACCTTGTCCCGCCCGGCCGCGTAGTGCCGGACGAGTTCGTCCGCCTCCTCGGCGGTGTTGGCGATCAGCCGGTCCGCGGCGGCGACGATCTGGGTCTCGCCGATGACGCGGGCGGCCGGTTCGGGGGTGTCGCCGGTGGCGAGGTTGGCGTTCTTGACCTTGGCCATGGTGTGCATGGCGTGCACCAGGGGAACGCCCCAGCGCTGGGCGGCGAGCCAGCCGACGTGGCCGGAGAGCCAGTAGTGGGAGTGGACCAGGTCGTAGTGGCCGGGACGGTGACCGGCCCATGCCTGCATCACTCCGTGGGTGAAGGCGCACAGCTGGGCCGGCAGCTCCTCCTTGGCGAGGCCCTCGTAGGGGCCGGCGTCGACGTGCCGGACGAGGACACCGGGCGCCAGGTCGACGGTGGGCGGGAGGGCGGCGGCGGTCGCGCGCGTGAAGATCTCGACCTCGATGTTGATCGCGGCGAGGCGCTGGGCGAGCTCCACGATGTAGACGTTCATGCCGCCGGCGTCGCCGGTGCCCGGCTGGTGGAGCGGGGAGGTGTGCACGGAGAGCATCGCCACACGGCGGGGCCTGCGG
The DNA here is from genome assembly GCF_042717095.1 of Streptomyces sp. NPDC058632. NCBI lineage: Bacteria > Bacillati > Actinomycetota > Actinomycetes > Kitasatosporales > Streptomycetaceae > Streptomyces > Streptomyces sp. NPDC058632. The sequence goes on from NZ_JBHXQZ010000050.1 coordinate 1,901, forward strand.
TGCAGTCGCAGCCGCGGGGGTGTGGCGGGGGAACGTCGCCCGAGCCTGGCGATGTACTGGCTCACGTGCCGGTCCTCCTCGCTGCGGGCATGGCGTGCGGGGGCATGCGGAGCCCTCCAGCCCTCCAACACCGGAAGGGGCGGTCCCATTTCCGGACGCCCTCCCCGGATCGGGTCTTTGCCGAATCATTACCGTATATCGCTCAACCGTTCGAGCGCGGGGCGCGTTACGGGAAGGGGGTCCCGCATCGGTGCGGACGGCGGCTCCGCCGGTGCCGAACGGGGCTCCTTCGGTACTGGTTCGGGCCCGTTCCGGGTACCTGCCTACCCTCGTAGGCATGACCGCCCGCGCCGCCCCCCTCCCCCACTCCCGACTCCGCTCGAGCGGGGGGACCCCCATCGTGGGCGCGGTGACCCGTGGAACGACCAACCCGAACCGCCTGCGCCGCATGGACCGCTGGATCGCGGCCACGCACGGCGCCGAACTGCGCCGCGCCGGGACCCCCGTCGCCGTCGACCTCGGCTACGGCGCCGCCCCCTGGACAGCGGTCGAGCTGCTGCACCGCCTCCGCACCGTGGCCCCCCGCGCGCACGTGGTGGGCATCGAGATCGAACCGGCCCGGGTCGCGGCGGCCCGCCCCTACGAGCGGGAAGGGCTGTCCTTCGGGCACGGCGGCTTCGAGATCCCGCTCCCCGGCCGGCCGACGCTGGTCCGCGCGGCGAACGTCCTGCGCCAGTACGACGAGGCCGAGGTCGCCGCCGTCTGGCAGCGGCTGTGCGCGCGGCTCGCACCGGCCGCCCCGGAACGGGGCTCGGGCGGTGGGCTGCTGGTCGAGGGGACCTGCGACGAGATCGGGCGGCGGCACGTATGGGTCGCCCTCGGCCCCGAGGGGCCGCGCACGGTCACGTTCGCGACCCGCCTCGGCTCCCTGGAGCGCCCCTCCGACCTGGCGGAACGCCTGCCGAAGGCGCTCATCCACCGCAATGTCCCCGGCGAGCCGGTACACGCCTTCCTGCGTGACTTCGACCGCGCCTGGGCGGCGGCGGCACCCTACGCCTCGTACGGCGCCCGCCAGCGCTGGATCCGTACGGTGCGGGATCTCGCGGCCGACTGGCCGGTGACGGACGGCCCTGCGCGGTGGCGGCAGGGCGAAGTCACGGTGCGGTGGGAGGCCTTGGCACCGCGGCGGTGAGACAGCACCCCGATGCCTCCTGCGCCCGGACCGGCGCCGGGAACGGTTTCCGTGAGCCGTTCGTCACACCGGCGGGGCGATCGTCATGACGAGGGGAGGGGGAAGGGAAGTGCCACCTCTGGTCACTTCACAGGCCGGCATGGCAACATCCCCCAGGCGACAGGATGTTACTGACGGTTAATCAGGTTGGGGGCGGTCGTGAAGGCGGGCAGGCGCACTCTGACGGCGACGGCGGTGACCGTGGTCTGCGCGATCACCGTACTGGCGGCACCGGGCACGGCGTTCGCGGCCCCCGCTCCCCCGCCGTCCCCCGGCCCGGGCACGAGCGCCGGAGCGAACCCGGGCGCCGATCCGGGCGCGGCCCCCGGGGCGGCCCCCTCCAAGGATCTCGAAGCCGTACGCAAGAAGCTCGACAAGCTCTACCGCGCGGCGGCCGTCGCCACCGAGGAGTACAACGCCGCCGAGGAGAAGGCGAAGCAGCAGTCCGCCGAGATCGTCGAGCTGGCCGAGAAGATCGTCAAGGGCCGGGAGAAGCTGGACGACCTGAAGGCCCGCGCGGGCGCGTCGGCCGCTTCCCAGTACCGCGGCGGCGGGCTCCCGCCCGAGGCCCATCTGATGCTGAGCGACACCCCGCAGGACTTCCTCGTCGGCGCGGGCCGGATACGTCAGGGCCAGCACGCGACCAAGGGCCTGCTCGGTGAGATGAGGCGTACGCAGGAGGACCTGGAGCAGTACGCGCAGGACGCCGAGGCCCAGTGGCGGAAGCTGGAGACGGGCCGCAAGGCGAAGGCCACGGCGCGGAAGAAGATCGAGAAGCGGATCGCGGCGGCCGAGAAGGTCGAGTCCGAGCTGGAGCAGGAGGAGAAGGAGCGCCTGGCCGAACTGGAACGGCAGGCCGCCCGGAAGGCCCAGGCCGCCTGGCTGAAGTCCGGCGCCCTCGACGGTGCCGCGGCCGAGGCCACCGGGCAGGGCGAGAAGGCCGTCGCGTACGCCACCGCGCAGATCGGCAAGCCGTACGTGTGGGGTGCCGAGGGCCCGACGGCGTACGACTGCTCGGGGCTGACCTCACAGGCGTGGACATCCGCCGGGCAGGGCATTCCGCGCACCTCGCAGGAGCAGTGGCGGCAGCTGCCGCGCGTGGCCGTCGAGGACATGCGGCCGGGCGACCTCATCATCTACTGGGACGACGCCAGCCATGTCGGCATGTACATCGGCGACGGCTCCATGGTGCACGCCCCGCGCCCGGGACGGACGGTGACGACCGCCGGCGCCGGTTCGATGCCGATCCTCGGGGTGGTACGCCCGGGCGGGACCGGCAGCGGGAGCGGAAACGCGAACTCGGCATCACTCACGGACGAGGACGCGATGGCGGGCACGGGCACGGGCACGGACTGAGTGACACGGGGCCCGACCGCCCAACACCCCCGTGGCCTGCGCCCTGTGACCCAATCCACGCGACGGGCACCGCCGAACCCCCGTGGACGTGACGTTCGTCATTCGGGCTGCATCCGCGAGCCCGTCCAAATGCCGCCCATAACGCGGCATATGACACCGGCGGCCGGCCGAACGACGTGCGCCACGCCATTCCGCTGCGGCGCCGGCACCCGCTATCGTCCCCGCTGGAAAGGGGCACCCCTGCTCGCGGACAGTTCGTGAGCACGGGGAACGGGCCGAGATCCCGCCCCCCACCACGCCCTCGGGGGGAGGGAAGGAACCAGGAACCATGCCCGTACCCATACCGCGGCAGAGAACGCTCCCGGCCGCGGAAAGCGGTCAGGCGCACGCCGCATCCATGGACAGCGGTCCCACCGACGGCGCCCCGGAGGCCGGGACCACGGCCCCGCGCACCGCCGAACGCACCGCGAACAGCGCCACCGTCCGCACCGACACCGAGAACCACACGGAGAAGGCCAGGACCAGGATCACGCCGGACAGCGCCGAGGCCACCTCGGCCGCCCCCGCCAACCTCACCCTGCTGCTGATCGAGGACGACCCGGCAGGCTCGCCGATCGTGCCCGCCCTGCTCGACCGGAGCGGCAGGCCGATCCGCGTCCGCACCGCCCGCAACCTCACCGAGGCCGAGCGGCTGCTGACCGACGACGTCCACTGCATCCTGCTGGACCTCGCCCTGCCCGCACCCGGCGGCCGGGAGGCGAACGGTGGTGCCGGCGACGACGAGCTCGCCGTGCTCAAGCACGTGCTGGAGCTCGCGCCCCGGCACGCCGTTCTCGCGCTGACCGCGTCCGGTGACGCCGAGCGGGGTGCCGAGGCGGTACGCGTGGGCGCCCAGGACTACCTCTTCCGCGACGAGCTGGACAGCCGGCTGCTGAGCAGGGCGATCCGGTACGCGGTGGAGCGGAAGCGCTCCGACTCGGCCGAGCGCCGGCTCGCCGAGGGCAGGCTGCACGCCCGGGAGAACCGCCGGCTGGAACGCGGGCTGCTGCCGACGCCGCTCCTGGCCGGCTCCCCGCTCCACTTCGCCGCCCGCTACCGTCCGGGCCGCTCACGCGCCCTGCTCGGCGGCGACTTCTACGACGTCGTCCGCACCCCGGACGGCACCGTGCACGCCATGATCGGCGACGTCTGCGGCCACGGCCCGGACGAGGCGGCCCTCGGCGTGGAGCTGCGGATCGCCTGGCGCGCGCTGACGCTCGCGGGCCTGTGCGGGGACGAGCTGCTGGGCACGCTGCAGCAGGTTCTGGAACACGAGCGCGCGGACGACGAGATCTTCGCGACCCTCTGTGCGGTGGACATCTCCCCCGACGGCCGGGAGGCGGGCCTGTGGCTGGCCGGCCATCCGTCACCGCTGCTCGACCGCCCGGGACACCCCGCGCGACTGCTGCCGTACGACGACAACGGCCCCGCGCTCGGACTGCTGCCCGGCGCCCACTGGCCGCGTACGCCGGTGGAACTGGGCGTCGAGTGGAGCCTGATGCTCTACACCGACGGCCTCATCGAGGGCCGCGTCGGCGACACCGGGGAACGGCTCGGCCAGGACGGCATGGTCGACATGGTCCGCCGCCGGCTCACCGACGGCCTGCGCGGCGAGGACCTGCTCCAGGCGGCGGTCGACGAGGCCCGCGACCTCAACGGCGGCGAGCTGACCGACGACGTGGCCGTACTCCTCCTGGACCGGGTGCCCCAGCCGCAGCCCCAGCCGCAGCCGTAACCGCAGCTGAAGCCACTGCTCCCGCCCGCGTCCGTCCTACCGTCCTACCGTCCTACCGTCCGCCGTTGTACGGACCGTACGGGCCGTCGCTGCTGGATCCCTTGCGGCTGCGCCCGCCGCCGGAGAGGCCGCGCAGGGCGGGACGGACGTCGACCATGTAGACGATGGTCGCGATCAGCCCGATGATCGGCAGGAACGACAGGATGTTGAAGATCAGGTTCACCACGAAGGCGAGCCCGAGGATGATCAGCCAGAACGGCTTGGTCTTCTTGTCCGCCGCGCGATAGGCGTCCTCACGGCGCGTGGCCGCGTCGATCAACGCGAAACCGCTGAAAACGATCAGGGCCACGCTCAGCAGCCACATGAACCCAGCGAAGCCCTGCATCAGCACAACGTCCACCACCCGATTCGGCTCGTCCTTACGCGGTCACCGTACCCACAACCGCCGACCGGCTATCCGTAGAACGGGCCGGACACCGCAAGAGTGCCCGGCCCGTTCAGGTTCACCCACGGCTCACCGCTGCGGCTCCCTCACCGCTGCGGCTCCGCTCGCGCCTACTCGGCGGGCGGCGTCGTCTTCTTGACCGTGGCCTTGCGCACCGGGGCCTTCTTGGCGGCGGGCTTCCCGCCCTTGGCGTCCTTGTCGTCCGTGACCTCGACGGCCTCGAGCTTCGGCTTGGGCTCGGTCTTCGGCTCGACGGCGACGGCGATGTCCTCGATGCCCTCGGCGGCCTCGCCGCGCCAGGTCCGCACGGTCTGCTCGCCGTGCTCGGCGACCTTCTCGTAGGTCTCCCGGGCCTTGACGGCGTACTCGGCGGCGACGCCGACGCTACGCAGGGCGAGGTCCTGAGCACTCTCGCCGAACTTCTTCAGGTCGGTGTCGAGCGAGCCGAAGAACTCGCCGACCTTGGCCTGGACGGTCTCCTGCGTCTCCTTGACCCTGACGGTCGCCCTCTCCTGGACGGCCTTCGGGTCGGTCTGGCGCACGGCCTCGATGCGCGAAGGAGCCTCGGCGCGGATCTGCTCGACCAGTCCCGGCACCTTCTTGGCCTGCTGCAGAGCGAGGTCGGCGGTGCCGGCGGCGAAGTAGAGGGGGGTCGGGTGGCTGAAGGTCTTGCGCAGGTCGTCGGTGATGGCCATGGTGGGGGTCCTCCCGGATTCGTTTTCGGCTGAGGGTCTGTGTGATCCGCGGCGGCGGCCGGTGCCCTGGTCCGGCTCAGCCGGCCGTCTGCTGCGGATCGGTGTCACTGCCGCCGGCCTTACGGGGGCGGCGCTCGGCGGACGTACCGCCCTTGCGGGTGGAGGGAGCCCGGCGCCTGGCGGACGCGCCGCCACCGCCCTGACGCCCTCGCCGTATCCCGGCACCACCCGCGGAACCGCCCGACCCTTCCGAACCGTGCGAAGCCTCCGCGACTCCCCGGCCCTCCGGAACATCCAGGTCCTCGGCTCCCCGAGCAGTACCGGCACCACCGGCGCTCCCCGTCGTCTCACCGTCCTCCGGACCTGCAAACCCGTTCTCCTTGCGGAAGGACTCGTAGATCTGGAGCAGCACCTGCTTCTGACGCTCGGTCAGGGCGAGGTCGGCGAGGATGACGGCCCGTGTCTCCACGTCGTCACGGTCCCGCTCGGCGTCGAGGATGCCGGCGCGCACGTACAGCGTCTCGGCGGAGATCCGCAGCGCCTTGGCGACCTGCTGCAGCACCTCCGCGCTCGGCTTGCGCAGCCCGCGTTCGATCTGGCTCAGATAGGGATTGGACACCCCGGCGGCATCGGCGAGCTGCCGCAGCGACAACTGCGCGTTGCGCCGCTGCTCCCGCAGATAGTCACCGAGATTGCCGACGTTGAGTGATGCCATGCCCCCACCCTGCCCCACTCCGCTAACTATTGCAAGCATCCGCTTGCAATAGTGCGCCACACCCTCCGCAGCCCGGCGTCAGCCGTCCGCCCGGGCCGCGGCGGCGCCGAACCACCGGGGCAGATGGCCCCGCAGGTCCTCCTGGTCGTCACCGACCCACGCCACGTGTCCGTCCGGCCGCAGCAGGACCGCGGGTACGTCGGCCAGTTCCTCGCTGACGTCGACGACGTGGTCGACCCGGTCCGCCCAGCCCTCCACCGAGAGCAGGCCGCCGGTCTGGTCGAGCAGCAGTCCGCGGCCGCCGTGCATCAGCCCGTACAGGCGTCCTCGCTTCAGCCCCACGTCCCGCAGCCGCCGGCCGAGCAGGTCGTGCCCCTCGCCGATGTCGTAGCGGACCCCGATCGCGGTGATCTTCTCGATGAGGTACCGGTTCACGTTCTCGAAGTCCATCAGGTCCGACAGCAGCCTGCGCACCGACCGGGGGCCCGGCTCGGGGGACAGCAGGAGCATCTGCGCGCGGGTGTTGTCCAGCACGTCGGCGGCCACCGGGCGCCGCTCGGCCTCGTAACTGTCCAGCAGCCCTTCCGGCGCCCGGCCGCCCACCTCGGCGGCGAGTTTCCAGCCGAGGTTGAAGGCGTCCTGGATGCCGAGGTTGAGGCCCTGTCCGCCGGTCGGCGGGTGGATGTGCGCCGCGTCACCGGCCAGCAGCACCCGGCCCTTCCGGTAGCGCTCGGCGAGGCGGGTGGCGTCGCCGAAGCGGGAGATCCGGCGTGGCGAGTGCACGCCGAGGTCGGTGCCGGCGTACGCCCGCAGCTGCTGCTTGAGCTCGTCGAGGGTGGGCGGGACCGTACGGTCCTCGGCCACGCCCTCGGCGGGCACGATGACGCGGTACACCCCGTCCCCCTGCGGGATGGCACCGAACCGGAACTGGGTCCTGCGGACCTCGGCCACCACGGCGGCCAGCGTCTCCGGCGCCACGTCCAGCTCCACCTCGCCCAGCAGCGTCTCGACCCTGCTCGGCTCGCCGGGGAAGCCGACGCCGAGCAGCTTGCGCACGGCGCTGCGGCCGCCGTCGCAGCCGACGAGATAGCGCGAGCGCAGCCGTGTGCCTCCCCCTCCCCCGGCGGTCACGCCCTCCTTGCCGGGGGTGCCCCCACCGGCCAGCTCGACACTCACCCCGTCCTCGTCCTGGCTCAGCCCGACCAGTTCGCAGCCGCGCCGGATCTCGGCACCGAGCCCGACGGCGTGTTCGGTCAGCAGGCGCTCGGTGACCGGCTGCGGAATGCCGAGGACGTACGCGTGCGCGGTGTCCAGCCGGTCGGGCCACCCCTTGTCGATGGCGGCGAAGAAACCGCCGACCGCGTACTTCCTGCCCTCCGCGAGGAAGAGCTCCAGCAGACCGCGCTGGTCCATCACCTCGACACTGCGCGCGTGCAGCCCGAGCGCACGGGCGTACGCGGTCGGCTCGGCCTCCTTCTCCAGCACGACCACCCGCGCACCCCGCAGCCGCAGCTCGGCGGCCAGCATCAGCCCGGTCGGCCCGCCGCCGGCCACGATCACGTCAATCATGAAAACCCCCACCCCCGGATGAACGATGAGGCCCATAACCGCACAACGGCACACGCATCACGCGAATCGCCGATTCGCGCAGGTTCCGGCCCAGGCCGACGATTCTGCGCCACGACCCGGGCCTTGCCGCAAGCCCCCCGCTGCGCTATACGTTGAGAGAGGCAGGGAGCGGACACTCTCCTTGCCTTTTGTCGTCCCGCCCCTCGGGCCGGACGCTGCGACCCCCCGTACAGCCGCTCCAGGTCCACGAGCAGGACCTCGTCCCGCGCTGCGGCCCCGCGTGGTTCCGGGGAGAGGCCGGCGCCGCTGCAGCAGGCGGGGGTGGCGTGGCCGGTGTCCACGCCCCGTGCGGCGAGCAGGTGGAGGATGCGGCGGAGGCATCGAAGTCGGCGGCGCCCTCGGGTACGTCGCCGTCGACGAACTCCCTCCGGTACGCGGGGGTTCCGCCGACGGTGGCACGGACGAGAACCGCCGGCCGGGGATCCTCGACGCCCCGGAACTCGGCCGCTTCCCGGTGGCCCAGCGGGTGGACGGTCGGGTCGAGGCCGGCACGGCCGTACAGGGGGGCCCTCCGGAGAGCGGTCCGCCCATGAACGACATGGCGCTGCCGCGGAGCAGGATGCGCGGGTGCCGGGTCGGATGACGGCCGGACCGCACGCCGATCGCCGCCTGCAGCTGCGACGGCAGGGCGGGAGCGTTTCGCACCAGGTACGGGAACTCGTCGATCACCACCGGCACCGGCCGTTCGGCCGCCAGGCCGAAGAGCAGTTCCAGTGCCTCGTCCCAGGTGGCGGGCCGAGGAGGAAGGGCGGCGCCGGTGTGGCGGGCGACCGCCCCACCCGGCAGGCGCTCCGTGGCCGCGCCCTCCCGTCGTCCGGCCCGGCCGCTCAGCCCTTGACCGCGCCCGAGGTGAGGCCCTGGACGATGTGGCGGCTGGCGAAGGCGAAGAGGATCATGGTGGGGAGGATGGTGAGGACGGCCGCCGCGGACATCGAGCCCCAGTCGATGTTGAAGCTGGAGATGAAGCCGTTGAGCGCCGTCGGGACCGTCTTGTTGGCGTCGCTGTTCATCAGCGTCACCGAAAGGAACAGCTCGTTCCAGCAGTTGACGAAGTTGAAGATGAACGCGGCCACGATCCCGGGGCGCATCACCGGCAGCAGGACCCTGACCAGCGCCCCGAACCGCGACAGGCCGTCGATCATCGCGGCCTCCTCCAGCGCGTCCGGGATGTTCTCGAAGAACCCGCGGAGCATCACCGTGGAGAACGGCACGCACACCGCGATGTAGACGAGGACGAGCCCGAAGCGGTTGTCGACCAGCCGCAGATCGGTCATGAGCAGGTAGAGCGGGCCCAGCGCGATGAAGGACGGGATCATCTGGGTGACCAGGGCCGCCATCAGCAGCGCCGACCTGCTGCGGAACTCGAAGCGCGCCAGGACGTACGCCGACAGCGTCGAGATCGCCGTGGCCACCACCCCCGCGACGGTCGCGACGACGAGGCTGTTGACGAGGTACGTCCCGAAGTCGGCCTTGCCGAACAGCCCCTGGTAGTTCTCCAGCGAGAACTGCTCGGGCCAGTAGGCGATCGGGAAGGAGAAGATCGTGCCGGGGTCCTTGAGGGACGTGACGGCGATCCAGTAGAGCGGGAAGAGGGAGAAGACCAGCCACAGTCCCAGAAAGGTGAACTTGGTGGCCCGGCCGGCCGTGGTTTCCTTGCCGATCACGCCTTCACCCCTCGCTTTCCGAAGCCGCGGCCACCGCGACCGCCGCCCCTGGCGCCCCGCCTGCCGTTCGCGGGCTGCTTCTCCCGCGTGGCGAGCAGGAAGAACACCGCGAAGACCAGGAGTACGGCGACCACCAGGAGGCCGACCGCGGACGCCTTGCCGTAGTCGCCCTGCTGGGTGATCTTGATCATCCAGGTGGTCACGATGTGCGTCTCGTTGTTCGGCCCGCCACCGGTCATGCCGAAGATCAGGTCGGGGAAGTTGAAGATCCAGATGACCCGCAGCAGCACGGTGAGCGCCAGCGTCGTGCGGATGTACGGAATGGTGATCTGGAAGAGTGTGCGCGCCTTGCCGGCGCCGTCCAGGGCCGCCGCCTCGTACAGCTCGTCGGGGATCGACTGCAGCGCGGCCAGGATCATGATCGCGAAGAAGGTCACCCCGTACCAGATGTTGGCGATCAGTACGGCGGTCATCGCGGTCTGCGGATCGGCCAGCCAGGCGATCGGCTCGTCGATCAGTCCGGCCTTCTGCAGCAGGTCGTTGACGACGCCGAACTCGCTGTTGAACATCCAGCGGAACAGGATGCCGATGAGGAACCCGGAGATGGCCCAGGGGAAGAAGATCAACGCCTGGTAGAGGCCGCGGAAGGGGAACCGGCGGCGCAGCCACAGCGCGATCGCGAAGCCGATCACCAGCTGCGGGACGATCGAACCGACCACCCACACCAGCGTGTTGTCCAGCACCGTGGTCCACGCGGGGTCGGCGAAGACGTCCTGGAAGTTCTTCAGGCCGACCCACGAGGTGTCGGTCAGGTCCGTCAGGTTCCAGTTCCGGAAGGCCATCTGGCTGCCCGCGACCATCGGGTAGTAGATGAAGACCGCCACGAACACGGCCGCCGGCGCCATGAACCCGGCGATGAGCAGACCGCGGCGGGTGGTGAACTCCCGCCGGCGGCGGCCGGGGCCGTGTCCCCGGCCGCCCCGCGCCTTCGCCGTGGCCTCCGTCTGCGGCGTGACCTCCGACGCGGCCTTCGAGGCGGCCGAGGAGTCGGTGCCCGGCATGTCCTCTACTTCCACTTCTCGGTCCAGTAGGCGTCCCAGCCCGCCAGCAGGTCCTTCGGTGTCAGCTTGCCGAGGATCATCTTCTGGACGTCCGTGTCGGCCTGCTGCTGCCACTCGGTCCACCAGGCGACACCGCGCGGCTGGGCGACGGCGAGGTACGTGTCCGGCTGCTCCGTCATGGTGACGTAGCTGGCCCACGGGCCGGTCCGGTAGAACTCGTCCTCGGCCGCCGACTTGAGGATCGGCACCAGGCTGTTCTTCTTGCTGAACGCCGTCGACGCCTCGCCCTCGGAGAGGAACTCGATCAGTTTCACCGCCTCGGCCTTGTGCTTGCTGCCGTCCGCGACACCCCACCCGGCGGTGGCGAGCGGCTGGACGGTCTTGCCACTGGGGCCGGCCATCAGCGGTGCGGTGCTCCACTGGTCCGGCTCGACCGACTGCGACTCCGATACGGTGGCGATCACTTCGGGGTCCTGCAGCAGGAAGGCCGTGGACCCGTTGGAGAAGCCCTCGACCATCTCCGGATAGCCCCACGCCACGGACGACTTGGGCGATGCCTTCTTGAAGATCTCGAGGTACGTCTCCATCGCGTCGAGCGCCTCGGGGGCGGAGAAGATCGTGCTGCCGTCCTGCAGCTTGTAGCCGTTGGCCGGGTCGATCCGGTCGGCGACGTACGCCTCGATGGCGGCGGTGGCGTTGCTGTGCGCGTTGGCCCCGCCGCGGAAGGCGTAGCCGTACTGGCGCTTCGCCGGGTCGTGGATGGCGGAGGCCTGCTCGAGCAGTTCGTCCCAGGTGGCCGGCGGCTTGTCGAAGCCCGCCTTCTCGATCAGGTCGGTGCGGTGGAAGAGGCTCAGCCCGTAAAAGCCGTACGGGACGAAGTACGTCCTGCCCTCGGCGTCCTCGGAGGCCTGGACCGCGTTCTCCGTCAGGGCGTCCTTGCCCTTCCAGTCCGCGAGGTCCTTCTTCATGTCGTACAGCCAGCCGTTGTTGGACCAGGGGCCGACCGTGATGTCGCGGACCTCGAGGACGTCCACGCCGCTGCCGGACTGGAGCATCTGCTGGATCTTCTGGTCGGCCTGCTCGGTGGGCGGGGAGATCAGGTTGACCTCGACCTTGGGGTTCTTCTTCTCGAAGTCGGCGATCAGCTCCTTGATCAGGTCGCTGCGGGCCGGGTTGGTCAGGCTCTCCACCATGTTGAGGGTGACGGTTCCGTCCGCACCGGGGCTCATGGTGGAACAGCCGGTCAGGACCATCGCGGCGGTGGTGCCGAGTGCGAGGGCTGCCGTCCTTCTTCTCATCGTGCTGACCTCTTCCTTGACGGGACGCGGGCGGGACGGGGCGGGGCGGGGGTGGCTGGAGGCAGACGTCGAACGCCGCTAGGAAGCGCGGTGTCGCTGCTGTGCGCGGGCCGTACGGGCCCACTCGCCGAGGACCGGAACGCAGTGCTCGGCGAAGTACTCGTAGTCCTCGGCGGTGTTGTAGACGTGGGCGGAGAGCCGCAGATAGCCGACGCCGCCGAAGCTGGTGAAGGCGGCCTCCACCCCCAGCTCGCCGACCGCCCGGTCGCGCAGCGCGTCGGCCGAGACACGGCTGTCGGCCAGCCCCTCGGGCAGCCGCACCAGCCGCATCCCGGGCACGGGCATGCCGACGTCCACCGGGCCGTCGAAACCCGTCAGTTCGGCGAGCGCGGCGCCGATGGTCCGTTCGGCGTAACCGGCCAGGTCGTCCATGTACCGGCGGGCGGTGGACCAGCCCCAGGTGCTCTCGACGAGGCCGATCGCGGTGGCGGCGGCGAGATGGCCGGTGGCGTCGACCGTGCCCTGCTGGTCGAAGCGGTCGGGGTACGGATCCCCGGCACCCCAGGAGTCGATCAGCGGATACAGGTCCTCCCGTTGCGGGCCACGGGCGACCAGGGCGGCGGTGCCGCGCGGCGCGCAGGCCCACTTGTGCAGGTTGCCGACCCAGAAGTCGCAGGCCGGGCCGGCGAGCGGGTCGGCGATCAGTCCCGGCGCGTGGGCGCCGTCGACGAGCAGCGGGACACCGCGCCGCCGCGCCTCGGCACCGATCCGCTCCACCGGCATGCGGCGGGCGGTCGGTGAGGTGATCTGGTCGACGACGACGAGGTCGGTGGCGTCGCTCAGTTCGGCGGCCACGGCCTCGTACGCCTGGTCCTCGTCCGCGTCCAGCGGCACCACGGCGGTACGGACCCGGCCGCCCCAGCGGCGTGCCAGGCGCTCGGCGCCCATGGTGACGGCGCCGTAGCCGTGGTCGGTGACGAGGATCTCCCCGCCGTGACGGCGCTGAAGGTTGGCGAAGACGACGCTGGCGCCGGCGCTCGCGTTCGGCACCAGGGCGAGGTCACCGGGGTCCGCGCCGAGGAACGCGGCGAGGCCTGCCCTGGCCTCGGCGAGCCGCTGCGGCAGCGCGGGGAACCAGACCACCGGCGCGCTCTCCATCTCCTCGCGCACCCGCTGCTGGTGCTCCTGCGCCACCAGCGGGACCGCCCCGAACGAACCGTGGTTGAGGTGCCGCAGGGCCGGGTCCAGCGACCACGCGTTCAGGGCCGGCCGGCCGTCTGCCAGCAGCAGGGGTCGCGGTGCGGTGGTGACCTCGGTCTCGCTCACATGACTCCCATCCGGGTCCCGGGCGGAACCCCGGGTACAGCCCTCCCGCACAGGGGGTCATCAGACCTCCGACACGGGAAGACGCAAGACGTATGATGAATGGGGATGTTGGCATGCGATTTTCGGCCATGACAAGCCCTCTGCAGCAAGAGAAGTCAGATGACTCGCGACAGATACGTCACAGACATCTGATGACTCGCCCAGCGGTCGGCGGTCGCTACAGTGCACCGAGGATCGGGGAGGGCGCGTGCCGCGGGCCCTTCAGGGGGAGGGGAAGGAATCGGATGTCCGCAGTCGACAAGGCGTTCCACGGCCTACGGCACATGATCGCGACGGGGCGCCTGGGCGCCGGTGAGCGCATTCCCCCCGAGGCGGACCTGTGCGAGGAGCTGGGCGTCTCGCGCGGGTCGCTGCGCGAGGCCGTACGCATGCTCGCGGCGCTGGGGGTGATCGAGCCGCGGCACGGCTCCGGCACCTACGTCTCCCAGCTCAGACCGGAGGACCTGATCGGCAGCCTCTCGCTGACCCTCCAGCTGCTGCCGCTGCCCGGCCTGCTGGAGGTGTACGAGATCCGGCGGGTCCTTGAGGCCCATGTCGCCGCCAAGGCGGCCGCCCGCGCGACGCCCGGGACGCTGGCGACCCTCTTCTCGCTCATCGAGGCGATGGAGGCCACCGAGGACCCCACCGAGGCATCGGAGCTCGACCACCGTTTCCACGCCGAGATCGCGGCGGCGAGCGGCAACCCGACGCTCGCCTCGCTCCTCGCGGTCTTCCGCGCCCGTTCCCGCAAGTACCAGGTCTTCACCCTCCCGGAGGGCCCGGAGCTGCGGCGCAGGAGCGACGCGGACCACCGCGTACTGGCCACGGCGATCGCCGACCGCGACCCGGGCGCCGCCGCGGGCGCGGCCGAGGCCCACGTCGCCCAGACGGAACGGTGGCTGCGCGCCCTGATGCCGCCGGTGGAGGAGGACCCCCTCGGGGACGGCGCGGAAGCCGACGGGAAGGACGCCACCGCCGTCTGACAGCCGCCGCGCCCGGTCTGCGCGGCCGTGGAACGGCGCCACCGCGGGACCGTCGCCAGTGCCCACAGGTCGTCGAAGTGCTTGATCCAGGTGGCCACGGCGACGGGGGTTCCTTCGCGTGACCGGACGTTGAGTCCGGTCTTGTAGCCCTTGGGACCGAAGTGCTCCGGACCGGAGGATTCCAGGCGCATGCGTGCGGAGACGTCGTAGAGGCCGTGCAGTACCCGGGTCCGGTTGAAGATGCAGACCTTGTCGCGGGGGATGCCCGGGTAGTACCGGTACTCGCACCGGACGACGACCCGTCCGGCGCCGGTGAGCTGCTCCGCGATGTCCGAGAGGGTGCCGTCGTAGTCCCGGCAGCGCTGAAGCATCCGGTTGCGGAACGCGGGGTCGTCCACAGGCCGGTTGCCGGGGCCCGCCCGGGCCGGCACGGTCATCGGCTGCTCGAAGTCGGGCACCGGCATCCGCACGGAGACATGTCTCGTCGGGCCCGGGTCGTCGAGCAGATCGCGGAGGCGGTGGTAGAGCTCGGTGTACAGGGTCTCCCCCGTGTGGCCGAGGAAGCAGATCTCCACTCCGCGCGTCCGGAAGGCATCGCCGACGAAGCCTTCCGGTTCGCTGGAGCCGACCAGGGCACGCGTCGGAGGCCTCATCGACGAGGACAGTGACGTCACGGCGTCGTGGAGGACGTAGGCGACCGGACTGAGCAGGGCACCGCCGAGGAAGGCCTTGCCCTCCAGGGCGTCCCCACGGGCTGGACGAACTGTGCGGTAGCCCGGTCACGAAGACGGCCGGCAGGACGACGCGGGTCACCGCGGGCTCGGAGCGCTCCTGGAAGCGCCGCAGTCGCTGCCCCACCCCTCCCTCCGCCGCCCCGTTCACGCGCTCCGGCATGACGGACCCCCTCCGGTCACAGCGGCCGACGGGGCGTCACGTCCCGTTGGCCGCACCGGCTTTCGGAGGATTCATGGTCCACCTACACCAGGTCACGGGCAAGACGGGGATTGGCGGTGGAACGGGTCGGCAGGCCGAGCGAACCGGTGGCCACCGCCAGAGTCATCGCGTACGAGTCCACCGCCCGCTGAACGTTGGGAGCGTCCAGGCTCGCCCCGGTCACGATGCGGTCGAGGTCGACGTAGGCGGAGCGCACGATTTCCAGCAGGCGGTACACCTGCCAGTCCTTCCGCCAGTCACGGGTGTGTTCGGACGGCAGCCGGCGTTCCCAGCGGCGGAACATCCGGTCCCGGATCTCGGGGCGGGTGGGCGTCAGGTGCATATGGCGCACCAGGTCGTGGAGAGGATCACCGACCAGGGCCATCTCCCAGTCGATGATGGTCAGCGCGAAGGCGTCGTCCCTGCGCACCAGGTTCCACGGGTTGAGATCGCCGTGCAGCAGGGAGGGGCTTCGGTCGCCGACCGTGTGGCGGGACAGGATCTGGTCGAGGCGGTCGGCGTCCGGCAGTCCGAGATGCCGCGCCAGCCGTTGTGACCTCTCGGGAAGTTCGGCCACCAGCAGGACCAAGTGGTCTTTGAGCCGGCGGTAGAAACCCCTCGCACCCGCCAGCGGATCAAGTTGTCCGTAGTCCACCCGTGTCAGGGCGCGGAGCTGGTCCACGAGACCGTCCGCCTCGTGCGGCAGCAGGCCGTCGACCGGGTGGTTCGGGGGGTGGCCGATGTCGTCCGGCCCCACGTAGGTATGGATGGCGAAAGGGTCCTCCGGATAACTGACGCCCAGCGCCAGGGCCCGGGGCGCGGCCACGGGGACGAACGCCTCCTCGATGGCCCGCAGCACGGCATGCTCGCTGAGGACGCTGCGTTCCCTCCGGCACTCCTCGGGCAGCTTCCGCCGGATGACCACCGGACGGTCGAAACCCGGTACGCGCACCACCGAGTTGAGGTGCGCGGTCCCCTTGAACACCCGACTCGCCGGAGCCGCTCCCTCGAGCGCCAACGCGTCGCGCACCGCGGATTCCGGAAAGTCCACCGGCTGCTCCAGGCGCCGGTCCGGTCGCCAGGCGAAGGCTCTCGCCACCAGGCTGCGGTCGGCACCGCTCTCACCGGCGCGGGCCGCCAGCCAGCGGAACAGCGCCCGTTCGATCTCCCCCTCCCCCGGTACACTCCGGAGCCGCAGCGGCTCGGCCGCCGCCTCCAGAGCCCTGCGCACCTCCGCCGTCGCCTCGTCCAGTCTGTTCTGGGTGAACGACTCTTCGAGGGACCGCGCCGCCCTCATCACGTCGGGGTACACGGACTGGGCGCGCTCGAAGGCCAGGTAGTGGCGCAGGTCCTTGCCCAGGCCGTTGACGGCGACCGGACGGACCTCCCGCATGGCGTCCGCCCAGGCGTCCACCACTTCGGAGAACTGGTGTGCCGGATACCGCATCCGCACCAGATGGGTCGCCAGGTCGTGCAGCGGGTCGCCGTAGGTCGCCAGCTCCCAGTCGACGCAGATGGGCGGCCGGTCGCCGGCATACGAGACGATCAGGTTGTCACGGTGCAGGTCGGCGTGGAGCAGGCTGTAAGGACGCCGCGCCATGGTTGTGACCCGCTCGGCCAGTTTCGTCAGGGCATCCCCGGGAATACCCAGTGCCACGAACAGCCCACCGAACGAGGGCCAGTTGGGCTGTCGGATCTGTTGGTCCGCGAGATGTGCCAACGTGCGCAGGAAAGCCTGGCTGTCCGTGTCGTTGCGGGGCCAGGCGGGTGGCAGCGGGGGGAGCCCGCTACGGCGTACCTGGGCCATTCGGGACAGCAGCCGGGCCAGCTCCTGGACGAGCAGGGAGTCGACGCGCTTGCCGTTCCCGCAGACGCTGGAGAGCGGGACCCCTTCCGCATAGCTGTGGATCGCGAAGCCGTCTCCCCTGGCCAGAACCTCCGGCACGTACGGCAGGGTCCCCTTGACGGCGCTGAGGATCTCCTGCTCGTTCGGCCAGGTCCTGATCACCACCGGCAGCACCGCCCGGCGGCGGATCCGTACGGTCACGGGGGTGCCGGTCTCGCGGCCCAGCGGTCTCGCCATGGCCTGGGTGACCGGTACGACGTAGTTCTGGTTGTGGTGGCCGCTGATCGCCTGCCCCATCCGCTCAGCGAGGTCGACGAAGGAGCGGTACCCCGGAAAGGGCGCGGGACGTTCCCCGAGGGCGGGACGGGGAAGGGGAGGTGCGCCCACTGACCACTCCGGTAGTGCGAGGGGAGTCACGACATGGCAATCGGTGAGACATGAGGCTGGTGTCACGCACGATAAACGGCGCGCGGCAAAGGAGCGCGCCGGGCGCACCCGGTGGTTCGCCAGCGCTCTGCGTGAAGGCCGCGCGAGCTCGTTCGGGATGGGCTTGTCGGCCTCGTGGGACGAACGCCGAAGAGTGTTTGCCCAGCCGGTGCGGGCATGGTGCCGGAAGCCGGCCCGGGTCCGGCTCAGACATCGTGGAGAGCAGGTTCCACACCGAGTCGAACCACTGCCGCATGCTGTCGACGAAGACCGGTCCCGAAGACGTCGGGTCTGCGTCCTTCACGTGGTGGGTGAGGGTGGCACCGAGGCCCAGGACGTCGAGGGCCGTGATCACCTCGCCGGCCTCCAGTTCCGTCGGCCGTTCGATCACCTCGTACATCCCGTGCAGGGCTTCGACGTCGTTGAGCAGGTAGACCTTGAACGTGAGGGTCAACGGTGTGTGACGGATCCGCAGGTCGACACTCGGCGAACTGTCACTGGGACTGGCCGTGGAGACGGAACTCGGCGTGGCCGGTCTGGTTCTCCTGTTCCTCATCGGCATGTGGGCGCGGGCCCGGCGGGACGGGCTTGCCGTGGGGGCCGCCGTGTTCCTGGCCCTGCTGATGGTTCAGGCCTGAGAGACGGTACGGACCAGTGCGAGGACGGGCTGCAGGGAGGACAGGATCGCGGTGGCGCCCGCGGCCCGCAGGACCTTTTCCTTGCTCTCGTTGCGGGCGTAGCCGAGGAAGGGCACGCCGGCCGCTCCGGCGGCGTGGAAGTCGGAGGGGGTGTCGCCGATCATCAGGGCGGAGTCCGGGGCCGTGCCCATGGCGTTCAGGGCACGGTTGATGCAGTGGGGGTCCGGCTTGAGCCGGCCGAGTTGCTGGGTGCGGCCGTAGATGTGGGGCGCGAAGCAGCCGAGGAGCCCTCGGCCTGCGAGATACTCGCGGGCCACCCGGGGGGAGTTGTTCGTCGCGATGGCCGGCCGGGAGCCCACCGCGGTCCACGTGCGGATCAGCGGGTCGGCGTAGGGGGTGGGCCAGGCCGAGGAGGCGGCCAGCATTTCCTCCTGGGTGAGCCGCGCCTCCAGCTCGTCCACCAGGTCGCTGCCCGGGTGCCTGCGGTCGACGGCGCGGAGCACCACATGCGGGTCCAGGGAAGCGCGTTCGGGCTCCGTCAGCAGCCCGTGCAGGCCGCGGCCCTCCAGCCACTCGACGAGTTCCCTCGCCACCCGCTCCGCCGAGTGCCCCGCGAACAGGCGGCAGATGGGCCCGTCGAAGTCCCACAGCACGACACGGGCGCCCCTGATCAGTTCGTTCAGTTCGTTCAGTTCGTCCGGATCTTTGGGGTCCTTCTGGCCGTTCCGGTCGTTCTCGGTCTCGTATGCCACCGGTTCAGTCTGCGTCGCATCAGAAGTCACTAGGAGAGTGTCAGGTCCGTTGTGATGGTTTCCCAGAGGGCGTCGAACCACTTCTGGGACTCCTCCACGAACGCCTGGTCCCGCCGGCCTGCCTGCCTGGCGAAGGAGAAGAGCAGGGACTGGGAGCCGAGCGCGTCGTACATGTCCAGGGTCTGGGTGCCCCACTCCTCCTCGCGCCTGGCGAGCATGTAGTAACCGAGCAGTGCCTCCTGACCGTTGAGCAGGTACAGCTTCATCGGCGGGGTGAAGGGCAGGGCGCGGAACCTGACGTGGACGTCGATGCCGTGGGTGTGGCGGACGGACTGCAGGTTGTGCTGGAGCACCTGGGCCTGGGCGTTGCGCATCTGCAGCCACCGTTCGTGCACCGGGTCGCCGCCGTCGGCGTCCTCTGCGACCAGGACGGGGAAGGCCAGGTTGATGGTCCGGGACGGCAGAAGGACGCGGAACTCGATCGACTCGGGGCGGAGTCTGCCCTCGTGGATGAGCCGGACGGGTTCACCGACGGCGACCATCAGCGTTTCGGAGGTGTGGGAGACGACGTCGACACGGACGTGGGGCACGGAGAAGGCCTCGGTGAGGCGGGGGGCCAGGCCGACCATGGCCGGCTGGGGCTCGTCCGACGCCGGGGCCGGTTCGGCGATCCGGGGCGGGCTGCCCTTGCTGACGTTGCTCAGCAGGCCGTCGTCGGCGAGGACGCGCAGCGCCTGGCGGACGACGCCGCGTTCCACTCCGAACTCCTCGGCGAGCTCGGCCTGGGTGGGCAGGCGTTCGCCGGCCCTGAGTTCCCCGGCGCGGATGCGTTCGCGCAGGATGTCGGCGATCTGCTGGGGTGAGTTCCTGCTGTCGCCGTTCACTGCGACGTTCTCCTGGGTCACGACCAAACGCTACAACTTTGATCCATCTATGGGGAGTTGTTGGAGAGTTGTTTATAAGTACCCACCAAGTGGGGACAACCTAAGTAGAGTTGGTTGCCAACTTGACCAAGTTGGCGGAAGTTCCGCTTCCGTCGACAGGGAAGCACGAAGTAGCACGAAGGGGGAAATCGTGCCAGTCCTCGCTCTCATCTCCGCGGTCCTCGTCCTCACCCTCGAGCAGTACGTCGAGTGGAAGTACGGCATGGCCGGCATCATCGGCCTGCTGCTGCTCACCGTCGGCATCAAGGCCAACAGTCCGGGCGTCAGCTCCGCCGGGGCCGTCCTGCTCGCGCTGCTGGTGGCGCGGCCCGCACTCTGAGCCACCCTTGCCCGCCGAGCCCCTGCCCACGGGGCGGGGAGACGTCAGCTCGTGAGCAGCAGCTCCGAACTGATCGTCTCCCACAACGCGTTGAACCACAGCTGGGACTGCGTCACGAAGGCGCTGTCCCGCATCCCGGCGCCCTGCTCGAACGTGAACAGCGCGGAGCGGGTGCCCTGCGCGTCGTACGTCTGAACGTTCTCCTGGTCGATCCGCGCCTCGCTGCGGGACAGCGTGTAGTAGGCGAACAGCGCCTCCACGCCATTGAGCAGGTACAACTTCACCGGCGGGGTGAAGGGGAGCGCCCGGAAGGAGACCCGCACGTCGATGCCGTGGGTGGCGCGCAGGGCGAGCAGACTGTGCCGGAGCACCTGCCCCTGGGCGTTGCGCATCGACAGCCACCGCTCGTGCACGGGGTCGTCGGCGCGGTCGACGCCGCGGTCCTCGACGGTCACCGGGAAGGCGAGGTCGATGTTCCTGCCGGGCAGCAGGACGCGGACATCGACCTTGGCCGGTTTCATCCGTCCGGCATGGATCTGGCGCAGCGGTTCGCCGATGGCGAGGGTGAGGGATATCGCGGTCAGGCAGACGGCGTCGATCTCGACGTGCTCCGCCTCGAAGGCGGTGGTGATACGGGGCGCGAGGGCCGCCGTGGTGGGCCGGGGCGGCGCTCCCGGGCCGGTCGGCGCACTGCCGGGGGGGCCGGCGACGGTCGCCGGGGCGCCCTTGGCGACGTTGGTGAGCAACTGCTCGGACTGCAGGATGCGCAGCGCCTGGCGTACGGCACCGCGCTCGACGCCGAACTCGTCCGCGAGCTTCGCCTGAGTGGGCATGCGCTGGCCGGGGCGCAGCTCTCCGGACCTGATCCGGGCGCGCAACTCGTCGGCCACCTCGCGATGTGTCCTCTGTGGCCGCTGTGGCCTCTTCCGTCCATTGACGGGGGCGTATTCCGGATCCACACCGAAACCCTACAACTTCTCGCCATCTTTTGGCAGTTCGGCGAAAGGTGGTTATGAGCCGCATCCAGGCGGAGATAACTCAAGAGAAGTTGGTCGCCAACTTGAGCAACATGGTCGAGCCCTCCAAGGGGTTGGCCATCACGGTGACAGTGGGGGCCGCTCCTCAAGCCGCCGACCGGGCTTCCCTTCCGGAGGGGAGCCGGGAACCCGGTCGGTCAGCACCACCACAACCACAACTGAACAGCAAGAACAGCAAGAACAGCTACGGATGACACGAAGACGGCTACGGCTACGGGTGCACCGGCACTCGCCGGACGAAGGGGAGGGAGAGGGAGCACCGCCGAGGGAACGCGGCAGCGGCAGCGCTCAGAACATGTCCGGGCACCACGGTCGCCTGGACGTACGCAGCAGGGCGTCGGCCTCACGGACGGCGCCCGCTCGTTCTTCCCGGACCCGGCCCAGCGCCGCCAGCCGCACCGCCGACTCGTCGCCCAGCCACAGCGACGCCAACTCGGCGACGTCCAGCGTCAGGTCGGCGTCATCGGTGGTCGCCGCGCAGGTCCCGGTGCCGTCCTTCGACGCCTGAAGCCGGTAGCGGCCGCCGGCCAGCCCCGCACCGTCGGCCACCTCCAGCACCAGCGACCCGGCCGCCTCGTACGTCCGGGCCTCCAGCGCCCGTACGACGTCCAGGACGCGCACCCACAGCCAGTCCGCCTGCGTCGTCACGGCGGCCGCGCGCGGGTCCGGCAGGAGGAACGGGAGCAGGTCGTCCGGGGCCCGCCAGCCGCTCCTCACCTTCACGACCCAGTCGATCGAACACAGGTAGCGCCACAGCGCCCGCTCCGCGGCCGGGCTCACCGCGAGCAGCCAGTTCACCCGCACCGTGTTCAACGGCTGCTTGGAGTCGCCCCACGTGTCGTCCGCGGCGTAGGAGACCATGCCCTCGACCTCGCCGTCCGCCGAGCGGTACACGGCGAAGAAGGGCTCGTTCCACGTCGGGGTGAAGCGCACGGCGCCGGTGGCGGTCTTCCACCACAGGCCGGTCCGACCGACCGCGCCCGGCTGGGTCCCGCGCAGCCGCTCGTGCAGCTCCGGGCCGAGCTTGCGCACGTCCTCGGCGTCCACGAGGTCGACCCGCCCGCCGTCCTCCGGGTGAGGTCGGCGCGGGTCGAGGCCGGTGCGCGGGACGTCGACGGTCCACTCGGTGGCCCAGGTGGCGGGGCCGAAGCCGTAGCGGCCGTAGATCGGGTACTCGGCGGAGATGAGGGTCGCGACGACGTCCCCGCGTTCCTTCGCGGCGGCGAGGTCCTGCGCCATCATGCGGGTGAGCAGACCGCGCCGGCGGTGCGTGGGCGTCACGCTGACGTTCGTGATCGCGTCGGCGGGCACGGCGGCCCCGCCGACCGCGGTGAGCTCCTGCGCGAACGAACGGAACGTCGCGACGCAGCGGCCGCCGTCGAAGGCCCCCAGCAACCGGCCCGGCGTGAAATGAAAGCGGCGCCGCGTGTCGAGGTTCTCCCCGGAAGAGGTGGGCTCCCGCAGGAAACCGGTGTTCAGGGCCCGGTTCCAGTCGGCGAACTCGGTCTCCGTGATCGGGCGTACGTCGATGTCGGTGCGGGGCGTTCCGGCGCTGGAGGTCATGCCCTCACGGTAGGTCGGCCCCGGAGAGGGTGTCGCGCGCTTTTCCGACCGTCCACGGCCCCTGCCACCGGACTCGGGCCACCTGCCCGGCACCCCGCCCCGCCTCACACCAGCAGGTCGTCGACCTGGGCCTCCCCCTCGCGGTACCGGCGCGCGATCTCCGCGCCGCAGTCGTCGGCGGCGCGCTGCAGGCGCTGCCGGCTCCGGGACACCTGCTGCTCGCAGCGCACCAGCCGCCCCATCGCGACGGTCAGCTCCCCGTCCGTACGCGCGCCCAGGTCCGAGAGCTCGACCTCGGCGAGCATCTCCGCCGCCAGCCGCCGGTACCGCTCGCTCTGCGGCGTCCCCAGGGTCACATGGCGGGCGGACGAACGCCGGCGGGCCGGGGTGTCCCGCAGGATCTCCGCGAGCCGCTCCACCACGGACGTCTCCGCCGGTGCGGCGACCGAGGCCGCGGCCGCCGGTGTGCGCCGGGCCAGTTCCGCCCGCAGGATGTCGATCCGCCCCTGGAGCAGCCGCCGCACATAGCTGAGGTCGGCCTCGTCGCGCTGGGCGTCGCGGCGCAGGGTGCGCAGGTCGGGCAGACTGCGGACGGCCAGGGCGGGCTCGGGATCCGGGTGCTCCCCGGGCAGCGCCGGGCTGTCGGTGCGCTGTGCGGGCGGGCGGTGGAACTCGCGTTCCCCGACCCCCGCCCGGGCCGACGGGACGGGCCCGGACTGCTGCCCGGTTCCTGGTGTGCTCATGTGCCTCGACCGTCCCCTCGACCGGTGTGTGCCAGCATCGTGCCACCTCTGGCGGCCGCTGTGTGACCGAGTGCCCACGATCCGCCCCAGATGGGGGCCAAGGAGTAAAAATAGCCCGCCCGGGGCCCCGCGCGGACCACCCTCCGTCATCTGTTCGCCCACCGGCATGATGGACGTATGCGTGCAGTGGTGCAGAGGGTGGACGGCGCGAGCGTCGTCGTGGACGGCGAGACGGTGGGGGCGATCGAGGGCGAAGGGCTGTGCGTCCTGGTCGGCGTCACCCACGAGGACACCGAGGAGAAGGCGGCGCAGCTCGCCCGCAAGCTCTGGTCGGTGCGGATGCTCCAGGACGAGAAGTCGTGCAGCGACCTCGACGCCCCGCTCCTGGTGATCAGCCAGTTCACCCTTTACGGCGACGCCCGCAAGGGGCGCCGCCCCACCTGGAACGCCGCCGCTCCCGGAAACGTCGCCGAACCGCTGGTGGACGAGGTGGTCGCCCAGCTGCGTTCGCTGGGCGCGACGGTGGCGACGGGCCGCTTCGGTGCGCGGATGCGGGTGTCGCTGACCAACGACGGCCCGTTCACCGTCCTCCTCGAGATCTGACCCGCACCCGACGTGGATCGGGCACCTGGCGTGGGTCAGGGCTCGACCACGGTCTCCTGGGCCGCCGCCGTGTCCCCGGCCATCAGGTGGGCGTCGACCGGAACGTTCCGCTTGACCAGCGCGAGGGCGACCGGGCCCAGCTCGTGGTGGCGTACGGACGTGGTGACGAAGCCGATCCGGCGGCCGTCCGGGCCGTCGTCGGCCAGGCGGAGGTCCGTGCCGGCCGGCGGCAGGTGGACCTCGCTGCCGTCCAGGTGCAGGAAGACCATCCTGCGCGGCGGCTTCCCCAGGTTCTGGACCCGGGCGACCGTCTCCTGGCCCCGGTAGCAGCCCTTCTGCAGATGCACCGCGTCGCCGATCCAGCCCAGCTCGTGCGGGATGGTGCGATGGTCGGTCTCGAAGCCGAGCCGGGGGCGGTGCTGCTCGACCCGCAGCGCCTCGTGGGCGAGGATGCCGGCGGGCGGCCCGGCCATTTGGGCGTACGACTCCAGGTCGGCGCGGGGCAGGAACAGGTCACGGCCGTACGGCGTCTCGCGTACGGCGACGCCCTCGGGCACCTCCGCGATGGAACCGGCGGGCAGGTGGACCACCGCGAAGTCGGCGGTGCGGTCGGCGACCTCGACCCGGTAGAAGAACTTCATCGACTCCAGGTAGGCGATCAGTGCCTCCCGGGTGCCGGGTTCGACGTGGGCCCAGACCGTCTCGCCGTCGTCGACGAGGTAGAGCGCGTGCTCGATGTGGCCGTTCGCGGAGAGGATCAGCGCCTCGGTGGCCCGGTGCGGCGGGAGGTCGCTGACGTGCTGGGTGAGCAGCAGATGCAGCCAGCTCAGCCGTTCCGGCCCGGAGACGGTGACGACCCCGCGGTGGGACAGGTCGACGAAGCCGGTGCCTTCGGCGAGGGCACGCTGCTCGCGGAACAGGTCGCCGTAGTGGGCGGCGACGCCTTCGTCCACGCCCTCGGCGGGGACGGCGCCGGGCAGGGACAGCAGAGGGCTCTTCATACCCCTAGCCTACGACTCGGTAGTTGAACCCTTCAGGGAACAGTCCTTGCAGCGGCCGAAGAGCGCGAAGTGCTTCATGTCGGTGTCGAAACCGAAGGTGTCGCGCAGCTTCGCCGTGAAGTCGGCGGCCACCTCCACGTCCGCCTCGATGACCTCGGTGCAGTCCCGGCAGACGAGGTGGAGGTGGTGGTGCCGGTCGGCGAGGTGGTAGGTCGGGGCGCCGTGCCCGAGGTGGGCGTGGCTGACCAGACCCAGCTCCTCCAGGAGCTCCAGGGTGCGGTAGACGGTCGAGATGTTGACCCCCGACGCCGTTCTCCGCACTTCCACGAGAATGTCGTCGGGGGTCGCGTGCTCCAGCGTGTCGACGGCTTCGAGCACGAGTTGGCGCTGCGGCGTCAGCCGGTAGCCGCGCTGCCTGAGATCGCTCTTCCAGTCGGTGCTCACCACACCACGAGTCTAGGACCTGAATCCCGGAATCCGGGTTCCGGAGCCTGGAGGCTCATTTGAAGAAGGCGATCCCGTCGTCCGGCATGTCGTCGGGCAGGGCCTTGGCC
The DNA here is from genome assembly GCF_042717095.1 of Streptomyces sp. NPDC058632. NCBI lineage: Bacteria > Bacillati > Actinomycetota > Actinomycetes > Kitasatosporales > Streptomycetaceae > Streptomyces > Streptomyces sp. NPDC058632. The sequence goes on from NZ_JBHXQZ010000050.1 coordinate 27,476, forward strand.
CAGCGCTCGACGTCCTCGGGGGTGACGACCTTCTTCAGCTGCGCCGACATGTAGGGGCGCAGCTCGACCTCGGGGGTCTGCTTCTCGCCGACCCACATCAGGTCGCCCTTGACGTAGCCGTACAGCCGCTTGCCGCCGCTGTAGGGCCGGGAGGCGGCGGTGCGCGCCACGGCGTCCGTCACCAGGTCGATCTGCGGCTTCTGGTGGGCCAGCTCGCCGTACCAGATCTCGATGACGCCGTCGTCGCGGGTCATCGTGACCTCGACCTTGCGGTGGGCGTCGATCCGCCAGAAGCCGTGCTCGGACTCGAGCGGCCGGGCCTTGCCGCCCTCCTCGTCGAGCACCCAGGTGCGGGAGCTGTACTCCAGGAAGTCCCGGCCGTCATGGGTGAAGGAGACCTCCTGCCCGAAGTTGCACTTCTCGGCGCCGGGGAAGTCGTGCACGCCTGCGCCCGCCCAGTCGCCGAGGAGAAAGGCGAGCGGTACGAGGTCCTTGTGGAGGTCGGACGGGATCTCGATCATCAGTGACAGTTCCTGGAGTGGGCGGTCAGCGCTGGCCCTGGTACAGCTTCTTCACGGCGAGCCCGGTGAAGGCGAGAACGCCGACGGCGACCAGGACCAGCAGGGCTTCGTAGAAGAGAACCACGGGATGCTCCTTGAGCGGGGTGCGGTGCATGACGTGTGCACAGGGCGGACCCCAGCTTACGCGGCCGGGCCCCGGCCCCGTCGTGCACCCACCCGGCGGCGGGGGCGGCGAGGGGACCGGCGGCCGGGCGCACGGGCCGGGCGGGCCGGAACTCAGCCCAGCAGCCGGCCCTGCAGGACGACCGTCTGGTGGAACGGGACGGCCTCGGCCCCGCCCTTGCGGGACTGGACGACCAGCGCGAGCGTGTCACCGGCCATGAGGTAGGCCTGACGGACCTGCTCGTCGCCGTACGCCCCGGTCTCGGCGTACACGGCCCGGCGGACGTCGTCACCCAGGGCCTCGGCCGGGAACCCGTCGTCGAACTCGCTCGTCTCGGCGCCCCGCAGCCGGTACTCGGGGCTGGAGATCGGGACGAAACCGTCCCCGACCAGCGCGTCCACGACCGCCCCGGTGTTGAACCGCAGCAGATAGATCCGCGTGCGGGTGCCGTCCGGCATGGTCCAGCCACGGGCGGCGATGTGCCTCACCGTGTGCGCGTCCAGTCTGTCCCGGAACTCCTCCCGTTCCTCCTTCTCCGCGTACTCCTTCAGGAAGACGTCCGTGCTCAGCCAGCCGTCCTCGCCGCGCAGCGCCGGGTCCTGCTTCGCCCCCGCGGGCGCGGGGAGGAGCAGGGAGCGGAGGTCGGCGTGATGCGCCCTGGCCCTGTTCGACTCCGCGAACGGCCCGGGGCTGCCGGAGGGCAGCGGGGGCCTGGTGAGCGTGGGGTAGTCCCAGCGCCCGTCCGACGCGGTGGCCAGTCCCGGTACGTCGGTCCGCTCCATCCGCGTGATGCCGTACGCGGTGGACGCCCCGGCCACGGCGAACACGGCGACGACAGCCGTCCACCGCAGCACGGCCCGCAGGACACGGCGGTCCTTGGGGGCGGAGGGCGGGGTCGTGCCGGTTCCGGTTCCGGTTCCGATGGTCGGCGGGAGAGCCGGGAGAGGAGGAAGGGGTACGGGGGCGGCGGCCTGTGGGCCGGCCGCCCGGTCCGGCAGCAGGTCCTGGCCCGGTGTCCGGTCCGTCGTCCGGTCGCTCATACCGCTGCCCCCGGCTCCGCGATCCGGTCGAGTTGTGCGCGCAGCAGCATGGCCGCCTCCTTGGTCTCGAGCGGCGCTCCACCGTCTGCTTTCGCGGTGACCAGGACGTCGCCCACGTAGGCGGTGCAGTACATGGATTCCAGCTTTGCCTCGTCGTCCTTCGGCGGCAGGAAACACTGGGCGTTCTCGTGGCCCTCGATCTTCGGTCCCTTGCGCAGGATGTCCAGGGCCTCGACGATCGAGGTCTGCGCGCGGGCGATGTCCCGGACGGCCGACCGGTCCGCCAGCTGCACGAGCTCGATGCTCACCGTGAGGCTGTCGTCCGGCGAGGCCCAGCTGGAGTCCTCGGCCTTCTGGAAGCTGCGCATCGCCAGGCCCTTGGTGTTCTGGCGGTCGATCTCCTTCTCCAGGTCCCGGCGGGCGGAACTCGGCAGGCTGTTCAGCCGCTCCTTGCGCAGGGCGGCCGCCCGCTCGCCGTCGAGCGCGATGTCCTCGCCGAATTCCCCCTGGTCCGGGCCACGGTCCCAGTCGTCGGTCCCGTACGGCACGAGCATGCCGGCGAGACCCGGGGCGGGGGCCTTCCTCTCGGTGCCGGCCCTCTCGGCCTTCTCCTCGGCCCACGCGGGGGCACCGGGGTCACGGTCGGCGTCGCGGACCGTGACAACCGTGTAGCCGGTGCCGCCGAGCACGGCTGCGGCCAGCAGCACGGCCCCCGCGACAGCGGCGATACGGCCCCGGCGCACGGCCTTGTCCGCCGTCTCCTCCGGCTTCGTCTGCGCCTCCGGCTCCGGCTCCGGCTCCGGCTGTGACTCCGGCTCCGGCTCCGGCTGTGACTTCGGCTCCGGGAGTTCGGGCAGGTTCTCGCTCACAGCCGCTCCATCTGCCGTTCGGCCAGGTCCAGAATCGTCGCCTCGGGAATCCGCTCGGCGCCCGTGACCCACACCTCCATGGAGATGTCACCGCGCCAGCCGTGTGCCTGGGCCGTGTACACCGGCAGGTAGCCGGGCTCCTCGTCGACCTCTGCGTGGACGAACGCCGTGCCCGTGGTGGTGCCGGGCACTTCCCGTTCGTCGCCACCGTCGATGCGGGCCCAGCGCTGGTTGTTGGCGGCATGGCCCTCGGCCACCGCCTCCCCTTCCTGCCTGAACTGGATCAGCCGGATCTCCACGTGGGTGTCGTCCTGCTGCCAGGAGATCGTGGCCGCCCGGCGGAACCCGTCGAGGATGAAGTTGTGCAACGCTTCGTCCGGCTCGTCGAAGTAGCCCGCGTAGTCGGCGAGGTTCATCCAGCCGTCGTCGGACAGCAGGTCCTCCTCCCGTGCCCCGCGCGGCTTCTTCAGCAGCAGCTTGCGCAGGTCTCCGTCGGTCTTCAGCCGCCGGTCCCGGGCGGCCGGCAGCGGGGCGGGGCCCTTGCCCTTCGCCTGCTCGATCACGGGCTGGGAGAGCGGCGGCAGCGCGGTGGGCTCGCGGTCGGCCTGGACGAGATAGCCGGTGCAGGTGCCGGCGACGAGGCCCAGGACGGCGGCCGTCGCGATCATCAGCGTCGTACGTCCACGGCGGCGCGGTCGGTGGCGGTCGGCGGCCGGATCGGACACGGCCCCCACCTCACCCACCTCAGCCACCTCACCTACCTCAGCCGGTTCCCCGGGCTCAACCGGCGCAACCGGCTCAACTGCCCCAGCAGTCACAGCGGTTCCTGATCTTTCGGGATCTTCCATGACGTCCCCCCTCAGAACGTGAAGCGCGTGTTCCGTATCGCGCGCCACAGGAGACTCGCCGGTCACACAGGCAGTTGTAAGGGAGTTGATTACGATTCGGGCATGGCGAAGAAGCTCGTGATCAAGGTGACCGCGGGGGCCGATGCTCCCGAGCGCTGCTCGCAGGCGTTCACGGTGGCGGCGGTGGCGGTGGCCAGCGGGGTGGACGTCTCGCTGTGGCTCACCGGTGAGTCGGCGTGGTTCGCGCTGCCGGGCAGGGCCGCGGAGTTCGAGCTGCCGCACGCGGCGCCGCTGCCCGACCTGCTGGACTCGATCGTCGCGGGGGGCCGTCTCACCCTGTGCACCCAGTGCGCGGCGCGCCGGGACATCACGGAGAAGGACGTCATCGCGGGCGTGCGCATCGCGGGCGCCCAGGTGTTCGTCCAGGAGGCACTGGCGGACGACACGCAGGCGCTCGTCTACTGACCGGCCCGCGTCCACAGGCAGAGGGGGTGTCCCGAGGGGTCGAGCAGGACGCGTACGTCGTCCCGGGGCTGCCGCTCGGCGAGCCGGGCGCCCTCGGCCACGGCCCGCGCGGTCCGTGCCGTCAGGTCGTCGACCTCGATGTCGAGCTGCGGCGTCATCTGCCGGTCGCCCGGGTTCCCGGTCGGCCGGACGGGCGGCACGTACGCGGGTTCCGTCCCGAAGGCCGGTGCCGTCCCCTCCGTGCCGGGCGGCGGGCCGATGGGGGCCCGGTGCGGTTCCTCGGCGCGCACCTCGTAGCCCAGCAGCCGCAGGGAGAAGCCGGCGAGTTCGTGGGCGTCGTGCGCGTCGAGCACGACGGTGGACAGCTTCGTCGGGGCCATGACCGCTGTGCTAGCGCGGTCGTTTCTTCCCGTCCAGCTCGTCCCACCACGCGTCGGACTCGGGGTCGCCCGAGGGGTCGTCCCACCAGCGGTCCTCGGGGCCGCGCCGGTTGGCGACCACGGCGGCGAAGGGCGGGATGACCATGGCCACCACGCACATGCCCACGGCCACCGGCACCGACCAGAGCCGCACGACACCGCAGGCCAGGAGGAACAGCGCGATGCACGTGCCCATCATGACGAAGTAGACATGCCGCCTGCGCGCGTACATGCCTCCAGCGTAGAACCGGACCCGCGGGCGTGCAGGTACGCAGGCGTGCCGAAGGGCCGCATCCCCGGTGTCGGTGCCCGACCCCGGAACGCGGCCCTTCGACGAGCCCTCACACCGCGATGGCGACCTCGGCCAGCCCGCCCTGCTGGGCGACGACCGTGCGGTCCGCGGTACCGCCGGGCACCAGGGCACGGACGGTCCAGGTGCCCTCCGCCGCGTAGAAGCGGAACTGCCCGGTGGCGGAGGTCGGGACCTCCGCGGTGAACTCGCCGGTCGAGTCCAGCAGACGGACGTAGCCCGTCACCGGCTCGCCGTCACGGGTCACGTGACCCTGGATGGTGGTCTCGCCGGGCTTGATCGTCGAGGCGTCCGGGCCACCGGCCTTCGCACCGCACATGGCGTACTCCTGAACTGGTCTAGTGGTCTGGTCGGGGTCGTGGTCCGGGCGAGGCCTACTTGCCGGAGCCGAGCTCGATCGGCACGCCGACGAGGGAGCCGTACTCGGTCCAGGAGCCGTCGTAGTTCTTGACGTTCTCCACGCCCAGCAGCTCGTGCAGCACGAACCAGGTCAGCGCGGAGCGCTCACCGATGCGGCACAGGGCGATGGTGTCCTTGGAGAGGTCGACCTGCTCGTCCTCGTAGAGGGCCTTGAGCTCCTCGTCGGACTTGAAGGTGCCGTCGTCGTTGGCGTTCTTCGACCACGGGATGTTGCGGGAGCTCGGCACGTGGCCGGGGCGCTGCGACTGCTCCTGCGGCAGGTGGGCGGGCGCGAGCAGCTTGCCGCTGAACTCGTCGGGCGAGCGCACGTCGACGATGTTCTGCGCGCCGATGGCGGCGACGACGTCGTCACGGTAGGCGCGGATGGACTGGTCCTGGGGCTTGGCCTTGTAGTCCGTCTTCGCGCGCTCGGGGACCTCGTCGCCGGGGACCAGCTCGCGGGCGTCCAGCTCCCACTTCTTGCGGCCGCCGTCGAGGAGCCTGACGTTCTCGTGACCGTACAGCTTGAAGTACCAGTACGCGTACGAGGCGAACCAGTTGTTGTTGCCGCCGTAGAGGACCACCGTGTGGTCGTTGGAGATGCCCTTCTCCGACAGGAGCTTCTCGAAGCCCGCCTGGTCGACGAAGTCACGGCGGACCGGGTCCTGGAGGTCCTTGGTCCAGTCGATCCGGATGGCGTTCTTGATGTGGTTCTTCTCGTACGCGGTGGTGTCCTCGTCCACCTCGACGATGGCGATCGTCGGGTCGTCCAGGTGCTCCTGGACCCAGTCTGCGTCGACCAGTACGTCGTTACGGCTCATGCTCTGTCTCCTCCGGGGCAGTTACGGCAGGGCGTGCGAGTGCGAGGGTGCGCGGCCACTCCGACGGGAACGGGCGCACGGATGCCCCTCGGCGGGGCGAGGCGGTGATGCGGACGGCGGGGCGTCCGCTCAGAAAGGCCGACAGAGCATGGCGGCGACGCGGCAGAGGTCCACTGCCCGCCGCTTCGTGAGATCCGCTTGTCCCCGCGCTCGGAGGACGCTCGTCTGACACTGCATACCGTCGATCGTAAGGAGGGCAGGGCGGGCATGTCACCGCCGTGTCGCATGCTGAGACAAGATTATCCGCGATATGGGATCACGGAGGCGTCGAGTCCGCTCCCGCCCACCCCGGACTCGACCGCGCCCACCGTCGCGGCTGCTCTACGGACTTCCCCGTCTCACCTGTCGGACATCCCAGGTCCACCGGGCCCTTCGGACCCACCGGCCCGACCGCCTGCCTACCCGGCGAGCCGGACGTCGGAACCCTGCACGATGATGTCGACGCCGGACTTCCCCGTCTCGACCTTGTCGAGCTTGATCCCGCCGGGCAGGCCGTCGATCTTCTGCTCGAAGTCGGTGATCTCCCGCACCCGCGCCTCGGCCATCTCGACGCCGCCGAACGACGGCAGCGTGTCCGCCTGGACCCGCACGGTGTCGCCGTCCACGACCGTCACGGAACTGAGGACGGTGATCGGTTCGGGCAGCTTGGTGCCGAGCACGGTGGCCTCCACCGCGACCCTGACCTTCCCGTTGCCGCCGTCGGAGAGGCCGACGACGGCGGCGGTGACGCCGGGGCCCACGTCCGTGGACTCGGACTTGGCGGTCTTGAGCAGCTCGTCGTAGGTCACGCTCGCGGTGCCGGTCGCGTCGGCGGCGGTGGCGGAGCCGAAGTCGCCGGAGAACTCGACGCCCTTCATGTCGGCGTACAGCTCGTCGATCCGGATGCTCTGCCGGCCGTCGCCGGTGCCGGCCTCGTACTCCTCGATCCCGATCTGCACCTCGTCGAGGGAACCGCCGGCGATCTGGGTGAGGAAGGGGAAACCGTTGATGGACACGTCGGGGGTGGTGCTGAGGTTCTCGGACGACTTGAGCCGGTCGGCCACCTCGCCCTCCGCGAAGTTGACCGCGAGGCGGTCCACGATCACGAAGATGCCGCCCAGGACCACGACGATGATCAGCAGTATTCGCAGTGCGCGCATGCGGTTGATTCCCCACCTAGGGTGCGTTTCGACGGCAGTCCCCCGACAACCGGACCGACGACCGGGCAGTCGTCCTGCGCGAGACTAACCCTCCCGGCCGGGAGAACCCCGGGATTGTCGATCACCTGTGACAGGCGCCCGCCACAGGTACCGCTCGGAACGTCAGCCGGCCACGCGGCCCAGTGCGTACACCGCCGGTGCCGCCGCGGCCAGGGGCAGGGCCACTCCGGCCGTGAAGTGTACGAACCGGGACGGGTAGTCGTAGCTCGCGGCGCGGTGGCCGATCAGGGCGCAGACAGCCGCGCCCGCGCCGATCAGCGCGCCCGGGGCACCGGACCCCGTCATCCCGCCGGCCAGCGCACCCGCACCGGCCGCCACGAGCAGCGCCGCCACCACGGACACCGGCGTCGGCAGGGGCAGCGCCCGCGCCACGACCGCCGCCGCCACAGCGATCCCGCCGACGATCACCGCGTCGGCGTCGGCCGCCAGGTGACCGCTCGCCGTGATCGCCAGCGCGGCCGCGACGACCGTCGCCGTCAGGCCGTACATCCGCTCGTCGGGATCGGCGTGCGACCGGAGCTGGAGCACCAGCGACAGCAGCACCCACACGCCGAGCGTGCCGAGAACGGCCGTCGGCGACCGGTCGGACGCGAGCAGCGCCACGTCCGCGACCAGCGCACCGAGGAAGCCCAGCGCGATGCCCTGGCGCGCGGGCCACATGCCGTTCAGCCGGAACCAGCCGGCCGCGGTGAGTCCTTGGAGGGCCACCAGCGGTACGAGCAGGGCGTACGTGCCCAGCGCCGCCCCGCCGGCGAGCAGCAGCCCCAGCAGCGCGGTGAGCGCCGCCGGCTGAATGCCGGGCTCGATGATCGGCGAACGCCCCTCCGCACGGGCGCGCTGCGCGTCCGTGACCCGGGTGTTCCCGGCGAGAGTGACGGGCCCGTACCCGGAACCGCCCGGGGCGTCGGGAGCGGGAGCAGGGGCGGGAGCGGCGGGGGCCGAGGGTGCGGCAGGCGGGACGGAGGCGTCGAGCGGCGCCCCGTAGGCGGAGGCCACCCCGTACCCCGCGTACACCGCGGGCCCGCTCAGCGCGCCGCCCTCACCCCGACCCGCGTACCCGGCATGCCCCGGAGGGGTCTGCGGGGCACGCGGGGCGGCGGAGGACTGCGGAGCCTGTCCGGTCTGCGGGGGCAGGTACGACGTCTCCTCCGCGGCCGTCGGCGGGACCGGCGGCTGCATCCGCGTCTCCCACGTCTGCCCCTGCCACTGCTGCGTGTACTGCTGGGCGGCGTGCGGATCGTCGTACGCCTGCTGCCCACCGGGCCACGCCTGCGCCTGCGTCCGCCCCTGCACCTGCTCTTCAGGCCGCTGGTGCCGGGGCAGGCCGTAGGGGTCGTAGGGGTCGTGGCCCTCGGGGCCGTCGTGACCCTCGCGGCGCCCGTCGTATCCGTCGTAGCCCTGATACGGCTGGTTGGTCATCGCTCACCCTCCTGCGAACGGCGGGAGCACCTCGACCGTGCCGCCGTCGGCCAGCCGTACCGTCTCATGTTCGCGGGTGCCCACGGGATCACTGTCGACGAGGAACGAGCATCGCCGCAGGACACGTGTGAGTTCGCCGGGGTGTCGCTCACGCGCCGCGGTGAGCGCGTCGGCGAGCGTGACCGCCTCGTACGACTCCTCGGCCACCCCGGCCGCGGCCTTGGCGGCGGCCCAGTACCGCACCGTGACCTTTGCCATCAACAGGTTCCTCATCGTTTGACAGTGAACACGGTCAGGCTAGCCCGCCCGGGTCACCGCCCAGTCACCTATCCGGTGCAGCAGCCCGTCGGGGGCCGCGTTCTCCGCGTGGCCCATGCCCGGCTCCACCCACAGCTCCCCGTGCTCGCCGGCCGCGGCCGCCAGCATGCGCGGGTGGTCGAGCGGGAAATAGCCGTCGCGGTCGCCGTGCACGACCAGCAGCGGCGTCGGCGCGATCCTCGGCACCGCCTCGACCGGGGACAGCGGTACGGGGTCCCAGTCCCGGTGATGGATCCGGGTCCGCAGCCCATAGCGCCCCACGAGCCGGCCCGAGGGCCGGGTCACCAGCCAGTGCAGCCGCCGCATCGGAGCCGTCCCGCGGTAGAACCACCGGGCCGGACCACTCACCGACACCACGGCATCCGGGCCGCCGGCACCGGCGGAGGACCCTCGGCCCCCCGCCCTCTCCCTCTCCCTCTCCCCGCCCAGCTCCCCGACCAGCGCCGCGTGCCGCAGCACCACCGAGCCGCCCATCGAGAACCCGACCGTCACCACTCGGGCGTGCCCCAGCTCCCGGGCCCACGACACCGCCGCCGCCAGGTCCAGCACCTCACGGTCCCCGACCGTGGACCGCCCGCCCGAGGCGCCGTGCCCGCGGAAGGAGAAGGTGACGACGGCCCCGTGCCGTGCGAACACGCGCGCAACCCGCCGTACATGCGGCCGGTCCACGTCCCCCGTGAACCCGTGCGCGATCACGAACACGAGGTCACGGGAGGGTGGCCGTGAGTCGTCCTTCCCGATCACCCTTTCGGGCGCCGCCGCGTTGTATACGGAATCGATCCGCACGCCGTCCGCCGTGTGCAAGAACGTCCGAAAGGACGTACCCCCACCTGTGACTTCGCGCGTCACACCACGTGTCTCGACATGCGGCCCCTCGAGGGAACGCGCCACATGACCTGCCGAACCGGTGCTCATATCGGCTATTCTCCTGGGAAGAGGACTCGGGCAGCGAAGCCCCCGGGTCCTTTTGTGCTTTCGGAAGCGTTGTATACGACGCGGGAAACCGCCGGTGTACGGGCCGTCGAAACGCACGAAGCAGTGCCGTAAACGTCCTCGCAGGGACCGAGGAGGAACCAGACGTTATGGGCGAGCGAACCGTGCACGTACGAATGACGACCCGGTCGTGGGCAGCACCACGGCCCGAGCACCGAGGCCAGGACCGTGTCCTCGACGGACTCGACGGATACGAAGGAGGGGTGCGATGAGTTCACTGCTCCTGCTGACCAACGCCCTCCAGCCGTCGGCGGAGGTGCTCCCCGCCCTCGGCCTGCTGCTCCACAACGTGCGCGTGGCCCCCGCCGAGGGCCCCGCCCTGGTCGACACCCCCGGCGCCGACGTCATCCTCGTCGACGGCCGGCGCGACCTCCCGCAGGTCCGCAACCTGTGCCAGCTGCTGCGCTCCACCGGCCCCGGCTGCCCCCTCGTCCTCGTGGTGACCGAGGGCGGCCTCGCCGCCGTCACCGCGGACTGGGGCATCGACGACGTCCTCCTCGACACCGCCGGACCGGCGGAGGTGGAGGCCCGGCTGCGGCTCGCCATGGGCCGGCAGCAGATCGTCAGCGACGACTCCCCCATGGAGATCCGCAACGGCGACCTGTCCGTCGACGAGGCGACCTACAGCGCCAAGCTCAAGGGCCGCATCCTCGATCTCACGTTCAAGGAGTTCGAGCTCCTGAAGTACCTCGCCCAGCACCCCGGCCGGGTCTTCACCCGCGCCCAGCTGCTGCAGGAGGTCTGGGGCTACGACTACTTCGGCGGCACCCGGACGGTCGACGTCCACGTACGGCGGCTGCGCGCCAAGCTCGGCCCCGAGCACGAGTCGCTGATCGGCACCGTGCGGAACGTGGGTTATCGATTCGTTACGCCGGAGAAGGCCGAGCGGGCCACCGAGGAGCCGAAGGCCAGGACCGACCGGCAGCAGACCGGGTCCGACCACCCAAAGACGGCGGATGCGGACGAGACGGCCGCCCTGGACGCCACCGAGGCCCCGACCCAGGCGTGAACGGCACCCGCACGAGCGCCGCGCCCGCACACGCGAGCCGTTTCCGTGCTGTTCACAAGGTCGTTCACGCTCTGCCCCGACCGGTTATATCCGCGTAGACTCCGCGCGTGGCCAAGGTGACTAGGGATGACGTGGCTCGGCTGGCGGGTACCTCCACCGCCGTCGTCAGCTATGTCATCAACAACGGACCGAGGCCGGTCGCCCCGGCCACGCGCGAACGCGTACTCGCCGCGATCAAGGAACTGGGGTACCGCCCGGACCGGGTCGCCCAGGCGATGGCCTCGCGGCGTACGGATCTCATAGGCCTGATCGTGCCGGACGCCCGCCAGCCCTTCTTCGGGGAGATGGCGCACGCGGTCGAACAGGCGGCGTCCGAGCGCGGAAAAATGGTGCTCGTCGGGAACTCCGACTACATCGGCGAGCGCGAGGTCCACTACCTGCGGGCGTTCCTCGGCATGCGCGTCTCCGGGCTGATCCTGGTCAGCCACGCGCTGAACGACCTGGCCGCCGCGGAGATAGACGCCTGGGACGCCCGGGTCGTCCTGCTGCACGAGCGCCCCGAGGCCATCGACGACGTCGCCGTCGTCACCGACGACCTCGGCGGCGCCCAGCTCGCCGTCCGCCACCTGCTGGAACACGGCAACGCGTACGTGGCCTGTGTCGGCGGCACCGCCGAGACCCCCTCCGTCGGCGACCCGGTCTCCGACCACGTCGAGGGCTGGCGGCGGGCCATGGAGGACGCCGGCGTCCCGACCGAGGGCCGCCTCTTCGAGGCCCCGTACAACCGCTACGACGCCTATCGCGTCGGGCTCGACATCCTCTCCGGGCCCGACCGCCCGCCCGCGGTCTTCTGCTCCACCGACGACCAGGCGGTCGGCGTGCTGCGCGCGGCCCGCGAACTGCGCATCGACGTGCCCGGCGAGCTGGCGGTCGTCGGGTTCGACGACATCAAGGAGGCGGGGCTCACCGACCCGCCGATGACGACGGTCGCCTCCGACCGCTCGGCGATGGCGCGCGCGGCGGTCGACCTCGTCCTCGACGACGGGCTGCGGGTGGCCGGCTCGCAGCGTGAACGGCTGAAGGTCTTCCCGTCCGAACTGGTGATCCGCCGCTCCTGCGGCTGCGGGTGACGCCGGACTCCGTACCGCGTGGTCCGTACTGCGTGGTCCGTGGTCCGTGGAGGGGCGGCCTCGCCGCCTTTATATCGGGCATACGAGGTTCTGTCGGGCTTCTCAGCGGGCACTCAGGGTGCTCTCATCGTCGGGCGCCAGGCTCGTTGACATGACCGAGAGCCTTCGCCGCAGCAGCGACTACGAGAGCCCCCAGGCAGGCGGCCAGGAGCCCTGTTCCTCCCCCGTGAACCCGGAGTGGCCGGCCCCGCCGGCGTACGCACCGGACCGGCAGTCGACCCCGGCGGACCCGACCGGCCACGGGAGTCCCGCGTCCGCGACGGACCCGGTGACCGCGACGGACCCCGGGGGTTCGGTCCACGCGGCCGAGCCGGCCGCTCCCAGGCCCCGCCGGAAGCGGAACCGGGGCCCGGTCGCGCTGCTCGCCGCCGTGGCGATCGTCGCGGCGGCCGTGGGCGGCGGCACCGCCTACGGCATCCAGGAGCTGGCCGGCGGCGGCACCGTCGCGTCCGCCGGTTCGACCAGCACCAGCGTGGTGCCGGCCGGCCAGAAGGGCACGGTGTCCGGCGTCGCCGAGGCGGTCAGCCCGAGCATCGTCGAGATCAACGCCCAGTCCAACGCGGGGTCGTCCACCGGATCCGGCGTGATCATCACGGACGACGGCGAGATCATCACCAACAACCACGTCGTCAGCGGTGCCTCCTCGGTCGAGGTGCGGACCAGCGACGGCAAGACGTACACCGCGGACGTCGTCGGCACGGAGAGCTCGAAGGACCTGGCGCTGATCAAGCTGCGGGACGCCTCGGGCCTGACGACGGCCACCCTCGGCGACTCCGACAAGGTGCGGGTGGGCGACGAGGTCGTGGCGATCGGCTCCCCCGAGGGCCTGACCGGCACCGTCACCAGCGGCATCGTCTCGGCGCTCGACCGCGACGTGACCGTCTCCACGGACGAGAGCCAGGGGCAGCAACAGCAGCAGGGACAGCCCGGCGGCTGGCCGTTCGAGTTCGGCGGCCAGGAGTTCAACGGCGACACCGGCGGGTCCACGACGACGTACAAGGCGATCCAGACCGACGCCTCCCTGAACCCCGGGAACTCCGGCGGCGCGCTGATCGACATGAACGGCAACATCATCGGCATCAACTCCGCGATGTACTCGTCGAGCGGCAGCGACTCCTCGGCCGACGCCGGAAGCGTGGGCCTGGGCTTCGCCATCCCGGTCAACACGGTCAAGGCGGACCTGGCGGACCTGCGGTCCGGCGCCACGAACTGACGCGGACGCCGCCGTACCGTACGCGGCCGATCCCCGGGGGGCCGCGCCTCTCCGCGCCCCGGGCAGTCGTGCGAGCCTGGGATCCTGAGAGCCCGGGCCCTCCCCGGCCGCGCTCCCCTCCCAGTCCAGCAAACCGGCAGACCAGAGGAATCCCGACCCCATGAGCCCCGCAGAAGGCGACCGTGACCCCCAGCGCATCCTGATCGTCGACGACGAGCCGGCGGTGCGCGAAGCGCTCCAGCGCAGCCTCGCCTTCGAGGGGTACGGGACCGAGGTCGCCGTCGACGGCGCGGACGCCCTGGAGAAGGCGGCGGCGTACCGGCCCGACCTGGTCGTCCTCGACATCCAGATGCCCCGGATGGACGGCCTGACCGCCGCCCGCCGCATCCGCGCCACCGGCGACACCACGCCCATCCTGATGCTGACCGCCCGGGACACGGTCGGCGACCGGGTGACGGGGCTGGACGCCGGGGCGGACGACTACCTGGTCAAGCCGTTCGAGCTGGACGAGCTGTTCGCCCGGATCCGCGCGCTGCTGCGCCGCAGCTCGTACGCGGCCGCCGTGGCCGGTGCCGACGAGGAGAACGACGTCCTCACCTTCGCCGACCTGCGCATGGACCTGTCGACCCGCGAGGTGACGCGGGGTACGCGGCAGGTGGAGCTGACCCGTACGGAGTTCACGCTGCTGGAGATGTTCATGGCGCACCCGCGCCAGGTGCTCACGCGGGAGCAGATCCTGAAGGCGGTCTGGGGCTTCGACTTCGAGCCGTCGTCGAACTCCCTCGACGTCTACGTCATGTACCTGCGCCGCAAGACCGAGGCGGGCGGCGAGCCGCGTCTGGTGCACACGGTGAGGGGTGTCGGCTACGCCCTGCGGCAGGGCGGCGCGGAGTGAACGGGCCGGCCCGCAGGTTCCGTTCGCTCCCGATCCGGGCGCGGCTGTCGCTGCTGGTGGCGGCGGCGGTGGCGTTCGCGGTGGCGGCGGTGTCGGTGACGTGCTGGTTCATCGTGCAGGGGAAGCTGTACGCGGAGCTCGACGACGACCTGCAGGCGTCGGTCGTCGCGCTGGACGAGAACCAGCTGGACAGAATCGTCGACACCTGTGGCCGGACGCCATCGCGGACGGACGCCATCGGCCCGCAGAGCGGGAGTTACGGCCAGTTGGTGAGCACGGACGGCACCGTGTGTCTGCTGCCTTTCGCCTCGGCCGCGGTCGAGGTCACCGGCGGCGACAAGGACGTGGCGAAGAACCCGGACCCCGACTCCGCGCGGTTCCGCAACGGCGTCGACAGCGACGGCGACCAGGTACGCGTGCTGACCACCGCGGTCACCGTCAAGACACCCCTGGGCCGGGGCGTGGCCAATGACTACGCCTATGTCGCCGCCGTTCCTCTCGACAGCACCCGGTCGACGCTCAACGACCTCGCGCTGATCCTGCTCCTCGTCTCCGGCGTGGGCGTCCTGGGCGCGGCCGCCGCCGGTCTCGCGGTCGCCCGTGCCGGGCTGCGCCCCGTGGACGAACTCACCGAGGCCGTGGAGGAGGTGGCCCGCACCGAGGACCTGGGCATCCGCATCCCCGTGGCGGACGACGCCGAGGACGAGGTCGCCCGCCTCTCCCGCTCCTTCAACTCCATGACGTCCGCCCTCGCCAGCTCCCGCGACCTGCAACAGCAGCTCATCGCGGACGCCGGCCACGAGCTGCGCACCCCGCTCACCTCCCTGCGCACCAACATCGAACTCCTCACCCGCAGCGAGGAGACGGGCCGCCCGCTGCCCGCCGGGGACCGCAAGGCGCTGCTCGCCTCGGTCACAGCGCAGATGACCGAACTGGCCGCGCTCATCGGCGACCTGCAGGAACTGTCCCGCCCGGACACCGGGCAGCACGAGGGGCGTGCGCAGATCGTCGCCTGGCAGGACGTCGTGGAGTCGGCGCTGCGCCGCGCCCGGCTGCGCGGCCCGGAGCTGACCGTCACGGCGGACGTCCGGCCGTGGTACGTCCGCGCGGAGCCCTCCGCTCTGGAGCGGGCCGTGGTCAACATCCTCGACAACGCGGTGAAGTTCAGCCCTCGGGGCGGCACGGTCGAGGTCCGCCTCGCCGACGGCGTCCTCACCGTCCGCGACCACGGGCCGGGCATCCCCACCGACGAACTCCCCCACGTCTTCGACCGCTTCTGGCGCTCCCAGACCGCCCGCGCGCTCCCCGGTTCGGGCCTCGGCCTGTCCATAGTGGCCCGCACGGTCCAGCAGGCGGGCGGCGAGGTCTCCCTGTCCCGCGCCGAGGACGGTGCCGGAGGCACGACGGCCACGATCCGCCTCCCGGGGGCCCCGACCCCGCCGCCCGAGGTTCCGTAACCGGCGGGAGGGGGCGGCAACTTTCCGGTGCCCGGCGGCGACCGACCGGCGACTCATCCCCCACACGGAACGGATCGCCGTATGAGCGAGCACCCCCGCAGGGTCCGGCCCCGCCGCGCCGGAAGGCTCTTCTCGATCGCACTCCCGCTGGCCCTGACCACCGCCGCCGCCACCCTGGCCCACGGAGCCGTCCCGGGCACGGCCGCCCCGGCCGCCCCCGCTCCCGTGGCTCCCGTCGCCGCTGCCGCCGCTGCCCCCGCCTGGGCCACCGCCACCGCCGACGGCTTCGCCTCCGTCAACGCGCTGGGCCAGGACGGCACGTACGGCGGCCGGGACGGTGCGGTCGTCACCGTCCGCACCCAGGCCGAGCTGGAGCGGTACGCGACCGCGGCCGAACCGTACGTGATCGTCGTGGCCGGGACGATCACGACGAACCCGGTGGGCAAGGAGATCAAGGTCGCCTCCGACAAGACGATCGTGGGCTCGGGAACGTCCGGGCACATCGTCGGCGGCGGCTTCTTCCTCGGCCAGGGCGTGCACAACGTGATCATCCGCAACCTGACGATCCGGGACGCCTACCAGGGCGTCTGGAACGACAAGGACCACGACTTCGACGCCGTGCAGATGGACGGCGCGCACCACGTCTGGATCGACCACAACGACCTGCGGAACATGGCGGACGGCCTGATCGACGTGCGCAAGGACAGCACGTACGTGACGGTCTCCTGGAACGAGATGAGCCACAACAACAAGGCGTTCGGCATCGGCTGGACCGAGAACGTGCTGACGGACATCACGATCCACCACAACTGGATCCGTGAGACGGAGCAGCGCAACCCGTCCACGGACAACTGCGCGCACGCGCACCTCTACAACAACTTCCTGGAGGACGTCCCCGGTACGGACATCACCTCCTCCTACGGCAACTACTCGCGCGGCGGCACCCGCATGGTGCTGGAGAACAGCTACTTCCAGGGCTTCAGGAACCCGGTCGTCAAGGACGCGACGGCGACCGTGGTGCAGCGCGGAAACATCTTCTCGGGGACGTCGGGCCGCAACGAGAGCGGGGGCACGGCCTTCGACCCGAGGACGTACTACGCGTACACCCCGGACGCGGCGGCGGACGTCCCTTCCCTCCTCAAGTCGGGTACGGGCCCCCGAGGTTCCATCGGCACGACGGCCACCGCGGGAACCGTCCGGGCCGCCGCGACGACCCTCACGGTCGCCAAGGACGGCACCGGCCAGTACCCGACGGTCCAGGCCGCGGTGGACGCCGTCCCCGCGAACAACCCGTCCCGCGTGCTGATTTCCGTCAAGCCGGGCACGTACCGGGAGGTGGTCAAGGTCCCGTCGAACAAGCCCCACGTCACGGTGCGGGGCACCGGCGGCAGCCGCAAGGACACGGTGATCGTCTTCAACAACGCGGCGGGCACGCCGAAGCCGGACGGTTCGGGGACCTACGGCACCTCGGGCAGCGCGACGTTCACCGTGCAGGCCGACGACTTCCAGGCCCGCAACCTGACGATCGCCAACGACTTCGACGAACGGGCCAACCAGTCCCTCGCCGGCCACCAGGCCGTGGCCCTGCGCACCGCCGCCGACAAGGTCCTCCTGGACGGCGTCATCGTCGAGGGCGACCAGGACACCCTGCTGCTCGACACGGCCGCCAAGGACCGGCCGGGCCGGGTCAAGGTCACCGACTCCTACGTCGTCGGCAACGTCGACTTCATCTTCGGCCGGGCGACGGCGCTGATCGACCGTTCCGTCATCACGCTGAAGAAGCGGTGGGACGGCAGTTCCTCCGGCTACGTCACCGCTCCGAGCACGGCCGCCGGCCGCAACGGCTTCCTGATCGCCAACTCCACGATCGGCGGCGACGTCTCGGACCGCACCTTCCACCTGGGCCGCCCCTGGCACGCGGGCGGCGACGCCTCCCTCGACCCGCAGACCACGGTCCGCGGCACCTACCTCGGCGCCGCGGTCCGCACCGCGCCCTGGACCGACATGAGCGGCTTCTCCTGGAAGGACGACCGCTTCGCCGAGT
Source organism: Streptomyces sp. NPDC058632 (assembly GCF_042717095.1). Taxonomy (NCBI): domain Bacteria; kingdom Bacillati; phylum Actinomycetota; class Actinomycetes; order Kitasatosporales; family Streptomycetaceae; genus Streptomyces; species Streptomyces sp. NPDC058632. Next base: position 45,128 of record NZ_JBHXQZ010000050.1, read on the forward strand.
ACAGGAACACGGGGCCCGGCGCGGGGGCCGCCTCCACCGACCGCCCCCACCTGACCGACGCCCAGGCGACGGCCCAGGCCGTCAACACCTGGCTGGGCGACTGGACTCCTACGGCGTCCTGACCCCTGCCCCCGCCCCGCACACCCCCAACCACCCGGTCCCGGCCCTCAGCCAGGATGTGAGGGCCGGGCTGCCTGCGGCTTGCGAGGACCGGGCCGCCGGGGCGACCGGCCACCCCGTCCGAAGACGATCCGGGGCGGCCCCGTGACCGCTTACGAGTGATGGCTGATCGCCGTACGCCGTGCACCCCCGCGCCACGCCGCCAACGTCTTCCTCATCTACGTGGACCGGGGCCCGGGTCACGCGGACGGTCCCGAGGGCGCTCCGGGCCGATCGGCGTCCTCGACCGGCTCGACGCCTTCTTCCTGACGGCCGCGCCATCCGGGATCATGAAGTATGCGCCCGGACGACTGGCACCTCACCGAAGACGTCGAGGACTTCCTCGCCCGAGCCGGAGACTTCCTGCGCTCTCGGCCCGCCCTCCACAACACGCCGCTGACGGACATCGGGAAACTGCGTGCCCGCGGGGCGGACGCACACGGTGCCGAAGCCGCCGTCTTCGGCCGACTGGAGTCAGGAGGTGAGGTCCGCGCCGTCTTCTACCGCACTCCGCGCGGCCGTCTGGGCCTCACACCCCTCTCTGCCGAGCAGGCCGGCCGCCTCGCCGCTCATCTGGCCGAGCTCGGCCACTCCCCCTCCGACGTCATCGCAGACCACGACACCGCCACCGCTTTCGCCGAGGCATGGCAGCAGCACGCGGGCGCAGCGCCGGAACCCTTCTGGCGGACTCATCTTTACCGTCTCGGCACGCTCACCCCACCGCAGCCGCGCCCGGAAGGCCAGGGGCGCATCGCGGGCGGGAAGGACCATGAGCACGTCGTGCGCTGGTGCCGCGAGTTCTGCGTCGACGTCGGGGAGCAGCCTTCCATCGACCTGATCGACTCCGGCTCCTGGGCCGACTCGCGCTTCGGCGACAGACACTTCACGTTCTGGGAGAACCCGGACGGCACTCCCGTCTCCATGGCGGCCACGACCTCGATGGTCGGCGGCATGATCCGGGTGGACCCCGTCTACACCCCGGCCCACCTCCGGGGCCGCGGCTACGCGGGCGCCGTGACGGTCGAGGCGAGCCGTGCCGCGCTGGCCGCGGGCGCGACGGACGTCGTCCTGTTCACGAACCCGGCCAACCCCACCAGCAACGCCCTCTACCAGCGGATCGGATACGTCCACGTCGCCGACTTCGCCGGGTACAGGTTCTCCTACGACGCACCGGAAGCCGGTTGAGGACACGACGGGAACCGGAGCCGGTGTCGTGCTGAAGAGGGTGAACAGTTGGCGTGCGGATGCCAGTCAAGCGCTCATGCGAGCAGCGTCTGGACGGTAATGGCCGACATGCCCACGCCTACCCACTCCTGCTCCCCCGCCCCGCTCCTCCGCCATGGACGAGGCCCACGACGCCGCCCCCGGCACCAGCACCCGGCCGCCCGGCGCCCCTCGCGTTCTACCGTGGACCTCCGGCGCACAGGTCACACCCCGGCCGGAGAGAAGGAGCCGACCATGGCCCACGAGGTGGATCCGAACTCCTGCGAGAAGACACCCGAGGCGATCCGGGCCGCCCTGCAACGGCGCCGGGACTGGCTGCAGGCCTTCGAGCAGGAGTGGCTGAGCGCTGCCGCCGACTTCGACCGGCCGGCCCTCGACGCCGCCATCGACAGGTGGTTCCCGTTCGCCTGTGCCTGCGCCACACCCGGGTACCTCGACGACGTCGAGCACACCGCCAAACGCATGGCGGAGGAGGACACCGAGGGCCTCGTGTTCCGCGACGCGGACGGTCACGCCTACGACGCGGACGGCCGGTCCGTCGATGCGGGAGAGCTCCGGTGAGCGCCTACGCCGTCCGGTACGTGGACCGCGCGGCACAGCGGAAGGCCGCCTTACCGGCCTCCCGGCGGACGTCGCTCGAGAACCTCGAGAAGCTGCTCGCTCTCAACCCGTTCGGACCGCCGGCGGTCAGCAATCGGGACAACAGCTGGTCCGCGGGCTTCCAGGACGGCTTCGTCACCTACGTCGTGTCCAACCGCCACGTCGTCGTCAACGTCATCGACCTGGTCGCCGTCTGACCGCTCGGACAGGGCGTGGACAGGGAGAAGGGGCCCGGCGTCGGCAGGCCTTGCACGGCTGCCGGAGGCGCCGGGCCCCTCCTCGGAAAACGTCCGTCGACTACTGGACGATCACTGGACGATCACTGGACGATCGTGATGCGGTCCGCCGCCGGCGGTGCGATCGGGTTCGTCGCCGAGGAGTTGGCCGTCAGGTACTGCTCCAGGGCCGTCAGGTCGTCCTCGCCCACCAGGTCGCCCGTGCCCTCGCCGAGGGTGGTGAAGCCGTCGCCGCCGCCCGCGAGGAAGCTGTTCGCGGCCACGCGGTAGGTGGCGGCCTCGTCGATCGGCTCGCCGTTCAGCCTGATGGAGTCCGTCACCACCCGGTCCGCGCCGGACTTGGTCAGGTCCAGGGTGTAGGTCAGGCCGGCGGAGATCTGGAGGATCTTCACCGACGCCGCGTTCGCGCCGCTCACCTGCTCCTTGAGGACCTGGACCAGCTGCGCGCCGGTGAAGTCCTGGAGGTTGACCGTGTTGGCGAAGGGCTGGACGGTGAAGCCCTCGGCGTAGGTGACCACGCCGTCGCCCTCGGCGGCGCTCGCCGCGTGGGTGAGGGACGCGCGGATGCCGCCCGGGTTCATCAGGGCCAGGTCGGTCTCCGGGTCCAGCGTCCTGGCGTACGCCAGCTGGGCGTCGGCGATCAGGTCGCCGAGCGGGGACTCGGTGCCGTCCCTGACGATGTCACCGGAGATGTGGCCGATCGCGCGGTTGCCGATGGGGGCGGCGAGGGTGTTCCACTTGTCGATCAGCCGGGTCATGTCCGGCGCCTTCGGAACGTCCCGCGTCACCACGTGGTTCGCCGACTTCACGGCCGTACGGGCGATGTCACCCGTGCGGCGGTCGTACGTCAGCGTGGTGTCCGTGTAGAGGCGGCCGAAGGACGCGGCCGAGGTGACCATGCGGGGCTTGCCCGCCGGGTCCGGGACCGTGCAGACGTACGCCGCGTGGGTGTGGCCGGTGACCAGCGCGTCCACCTGGGGCGACACGTTCTCGGCGATGTCCGCGATCGGGCCGGAGATGCCGTCGCCCGCGCCCGGGGAGTCGCAGTCGTAGTTGTACGCGGACGAGGCCGGGAAGCCGCCCTCGTGGACCAGGGCAACGATCGACTTCACGCCCTGGCGCTGGAGCTCCTTGGCGTACTTGTCGATGGTGTCGACCTCGTCCTTGAAGGACAGGCCCTTGACGCCCTCGGCCGACACGATGTCCGGGGTGCCCTCCAGCGTCACGCCGATGAAGCCGACCTTGACGCCGTTCTGCTTCCACACCCAGTACGGCTTGAGGACGGGCCTGCCCGTCCTCTCGTCCAGGACGTTGGCCGCCAGGTAGGGGAAGTCGGCACCCTTGAACTTCTTGTCCGTGAAGCAGCCGTCGGTGGGGTGGCAGCCGCCGTTCTGCAGCCGGGCCAGTTCCTGGGCGCCCTCGTCGAACTCGTGGTTGCCGACGGACGTGACGTCGAGGTCGAGCTTGTTCAGCGCCTCGATGGTGGGTTCGTCGTGGAACAGGCCCGAAATCAGCGGGGACGCGCCGACCATGTCGCCGCCGGCCGCGGTGACGGAGTACCGGTTGCCCTCGCGGGCCTCGCGCAGGTGCGTGGCGAGGTACTCGACACCGCCCGCGTCGATGGTCTCCGTCGTGCCGTCCTCGTGGAGATGCGTGACCCGGCCCGAAGAGCCCGCCGGGGGTTCGAGGTTGCCGTGCAGGTCGTTGAAGGACAGCAGCTGCACGTCCTGGTAGCGGCCCTTGTCGTTCTTGTGGCCCTTGTGATGGCCGGGCGACATGCCGTCCTTGCCCCCGCCGGCACTCGCCGCACCGGCGGGCAGGGCGGCCGCGGTCAGCGCGCCCACCGTGAGCACACCCGCCGCGGTCGCGAGAAGACGGTTCGTACGGCGTCTGCGGCGCCGGGCCGACGAGGCCGAGGATGCGGGTGTGGCTGGCATGTGCCCCCCAGTGGGTGTGCGTGAGCGTTCGCGGGTGTGCGTGTACGTGGTTCGGGATGCGTCCGGGGTGGTCGGGGCCGGTCTGCGTGAATCCGGGCGGGACCCTCGCGAGGCGCGCCGACCGCCCCGCAGCCTAAAGTCAACGCGCGTAGCGCGACAGGGGTCTCGCGGTTACATCCTGGTTATGTTTCGCCCCGTCACCGGTTGCCGGGCCCGACCGGCTGTCGCGGCGTTCTCCGTGTCCCGTCCGTTTTCGGCGGGCTCGGCTTACCCTCGTACGCATGACCAGCGACAACATCGCACGCTCCGGCCGCACCCGCTCGCTTCGGACGTACTCCGTGCTCTCCCCGGAGCAGGTCGAGGCGGTCCTCGCCCTGCTGGACGAGGCCGCCGGGACCGACGGACAGCAGGCGGTGTCCGAGCAGGGGCGGTTGCAGTTGCGCGGCGGGGAGCGGGCGGGTGTCTCGCATCTGCTGCTCTCCCTCACGGGCGAAGGCGACGGGGCCGGCGACGGTGAACTCGTCGGCTACGCCCAACTGGAGGACACCGATCCGGTCGAGCCCCCGGCCGCCGAACTCGTCGTGCACCCGTCGCTCCGGGGGCAGGGACACGGGCGGACGCTCGGGTCCGCGCTGCTCGCCGCCTCCGGCAAGCGGCTGCGCGTCTGGGCGCACGGCGGCCACTCCGCCGCCCGGCACCTCGCCCAGGTCCTCGGACTCACCCTGTTCCGCGAACTGCGTCAGATGCGGCGGCCGTTGGCCGACCTGAACCTGCCCGACCCGGTGCTCCCCGAGGGCGTGACCGTGCGCACCTTCGTCCCCGGTCAGGACGACGCCGCGTGGCTCGCGCTGAACGCCGCCGCGTTCGCCCACCACCCCGAACAGGGCTCCCTCACCCAGCGCGACCTCGACGACCGCAAGGCCGAGCCGTGGTTCGACCCCGAGGGCTTCTTCCTCGCCGAGCGGGACGGCCGCCTCGTCGGCTTCCACTGGACCAAGGCGCACCGGGCGGAGGGCCTCGGCGAGGTGTACGTCCTCGGGGTGAGCCCGCAGGCCCAGGGCGGCGGGCTCGGCACGTCCCTCACGACGATCGGGCTGCGGCACCTCGCGGAGCTGGGGCTGCCCACCGCGATGCTGTACGTCGACGCCGACAACAAGGCGGCGGTGGCCGTCTACGAGCGGCTGGGCTTCCTCACCCACGAGACGGACCTCATGTACCGCGCCGAGACCTGAGGGCCGGGGGCCGGTAAGAGCGGTGAGGGCCTTGAGGGGCCGGAGGCCCGCGGCTCAGGACCTCAGCGACCGCAGGGCCGCTCGCCCCCGCCCTCTCCGTACCGGTTCCGCCCCGCACACCGCCCACACCGCCAGGGCCGCGCACAGCAGCACCGTCCAGCGGTCGTGGGCGGCCGCCCACCTCTCGTCGTCCGGTGCCACGAACAGCGCCCAGCGTTCCGGCCACAGCAGGGACGCCGGCACCGCCGAAGCGGACAAGGCACCCGCGACGGCCTGCCCCGGCCGCGTGCTGTCCGACCGGCGGACGGCGAACGCCGCTCCCGCCAGGGCGAGGGCGAGGGTCGCCGCCGCTTCGAGGGTGACGCCGGCGACCGGGGGACGTATGCCCGCCGGGACCAGCAGCAGCGCGGCCGTCCACCACGAGGCCGCGACCGGGACGACGAGGGCGAGCCGCAGGGTGTGCCTCACGGCACGCCGGGCCGGTACGGCGGCGGTGGTGTGCCGGGCCGGGTCGTCCAGCAGGAAGGCCGCGCCGAGCGCGAAGGCGAGGGCGGACACCCGCAGCATGTTCAGCGCCAGCCGATCGGTCGCGTCCTCCCCCACCAGCCGGGGCGCGGTGGCGAACAGCAGCCCGAGTCCGCCCGCCGCTCCGAGCGCCCGCCACGGCACCGTCCGCGCGACCGGCCGCACCAGCGCGCGCCACAGGCCCGGGCTGCCTTTGCTCACTCCAGGCACTCGTCCGCCTCCTCCGGCGCGTCCAGACCCAGCAGTTCGGCGGTGCGGTCCGTCGTCACCTCCGGGGACGTCAGCCCGGCCCAGTTCGCCCGGACCTTCGCGCCGGCCTCCTCCCGCGGCAGGTCCAGCAGTTCGCGGACGAGTTCGGTGTGCGCGGCGGTCATGTACAGCGGCTCCGTCTCCGAGACGACGACCGCCGAACCGGACGTACTGTCGTCGAGGCGGATGCCGCTCAGGTCGGACAGCGGGTCGGGCCGGCCGGCCAGCGCCAGCCACATCACGGTGACGAGCCGGCCGTCACACATCGCGCCCACCCTCGCCTCCCTGCCGGTGACCAGCACACCGGCCACGGCGACGGCGAACTCCGGGACGCGGTTGCCGCCCCACCTCGTACCGACGCTCACCTCGTCCGGGCCGGCCAGCGGGGTCATCGCCGCGTCGCCGCTCAGTCCGTAGCGCGCCTCGACCCGCTGCCGTACGACGAGCGACCGGTCCCGCACGGCGTCACCCGCGAGGGAGCGCACCCGGTCCACGACCTCGGCCCAGTCACCGGTGCGCGGGGTCCACTCCGGGAAGGCGCAGTACGACGTGCCGTCCCGTTCGACGCACTTCTGCAGCTCCTGCGGGACGGTCGAGTACCGCGTACGGGCCTTCTCCGTCTGTGCCGACACCCCTCCCGTCTGCATCACCGCACCCAGCAGCGTCAGCGCCACCGCACCGGCGAGTCCGGCGTGAACACTCCGGTTGCCGAGGAACCGGCCTCGCACGCCCCGTCCGCCGGCGGGCCCGAAGCCCTCACCGGAGACCAGCACCGCCACCAGCGCCGCGCTCAGCGCGAGCCCGGCGAGGTAGAGGGCGTGCCAGGCGGCCGGGCGGCCGAGCAGCTCGGACGGCAGGCTCCTGGAACCGTACTCGCCGACCACCGGCATCAGCCACCGGGTCGCGTCGCCCTCCCGCGGCGCCGTGCTGAACATGGCGAGGAAGACCAGGACGACGAGCAGCAGCGGCGCCGCGAAGGCGGAGGCGAACAGCCGGGCGAGCAGCACCCCGAACGCCCCGAGCAGCAGCACGGACAGCGGCCCGACGAGCAGTTCGCCCGGCGAACCGTTGCCGATCGCCCCGGGCTTGAGCGCCTCCCATCCGAACTGCCCGCCCACGCACACCGCGACGAGCAGCACCGCCGGCAGAAGGGACAGCAGGTGTGCGACGGTACGGCGCCACGGCGGCAGCACCAGCACGGCGAAGTGCCGCTCGGTGTCGTACCGCCGCGAACGCAGCACGGCCTGGTTGGCACAGAGCAGCACCGCGAGTCCCACGAGCAGGGGCGCGGTCTGGGTGGCGCGGTCGGCGTCCTGGAGGGCGGGGAAGCCCTCGAAGGAGGTGCGGGTCCGCCACACCGTCCAGCCGGTGTACACGGCGAAGGCGACGAGCACCGGCAGCCGGGTCAGCAGTCCGCGCGCCTCGAAGCGGGCCAGGGCGAACACGGCCGCCCAGGACGTGCCCGGACCGTCCGGCGCGGTCGCCGCGGGCGGGGTCACGGCCGCGGTGGTCGTCGTGGTCATGCCGCCGCCTCCGCACCGGTGCCACCGACGCCACCGACGCCGTCGAGGGTGAGCAGGTAGCCGTCCTCCAGGGTGGGTTCGAGGAGATCGACGCCGTCGGGCGGATCGCCCACGTTGCGGAAGGTGCCCAGGCCGGTGCGCCACCCCGCCCGCGCGCCGGGGGCGCGTTCGGCGCTGCTCCACACCCGTCCGTCGGCCCGTGCGGTCAGTTCGGCGGGGGTGCCGTCGAAGCGGACGCCGCCGGCGGCCAGGACCACCACCCGGTTGCAGAGCATCGCCACGTCCTCGGTCTGGTGGGTGGACAGGAGAACGGTCCGCCCCTCACCGGCCCGCGCGATCGACTCGCGGAACCGCATGCGCTGTTCGGGGTCCAGTCCGACGGTCGGCTCGTCGAGGACGAGGAAGGCGGGGTCGCCCACCAGGGCCGCGGCGAGGGCGGTCCGCTGGCGCATCCCGCCGGACAGCTTCCGCAGCCGCTTGCCGCGCACGTCGGTGAGCCCGACCTCGTCCAGGAGGCGCCGCACCTCGCGGTGCCGGGCGGTGCGGTCGGTCAGCTCCTTGAGGATCGCCACGTAGTCGACGAACTCGAAGGCGGTGAAGTCGGGATGGAAACCGGGTGCCTGCGGCAGATAGCCGAGGCGGCGCCGGACCTCCTGACGGCCGCGCGAGGTGCCGGGGTCGTGGCCGAGCACCGTGAACGCGCCCCGGTCGGCCGGTACGGCGGTGGCGAGCACCCTCAACAGGGTGGTCTTGCCCGCACCGTTGGGCCCGAGCAGCCCGGTGACACCGGTGGACAGCCGCAGCGACACGCCGTCGAGGGCCCGGGTGCCGCCGAAGCGGAGACTCAGCCCGGAGGCGGAGACGGTCGGGATCATGCAGAACTCCCGTACAGGTCGTGGAGGAAGTGGAAGAAGTGGAGAAGGAGAGGAAACGGACAGGACGAGACGTCACAGACGGCGAAGGCGAACGGAGAACGACGAACGGCGAACGGCGAACGGCGAACGGCGAAGGCGGCCTTCAGGCCGTGCCGGCGCCGCCCGTGCCACCCGCCCGGCTGAGGTCGAAACGGTCGCGGAACAGGAAGAGCAGCCCGGCGGCGAGGACGGCGACCAGCGCCGACACCCCCTGCCCGGCCGCGGTGAACGGGGCGAGCGGGTCGGTCACGGCCCCCCGGCCCGCCCGCGCGACGAGCAGCAGCGCGACCCAGCCGCCGCCGACGAGGGACGGTGCCAGCACCGGCCCCAGGCGGGCCGTCAGCGCGAGGCCGGTCGCGGTGAGCGCGAGGGCGGGCAGCAGCCACGCCAGCGCGGCCGCGCCGTACCCGGGCAGGGCGAGCGTCGCCAGGCCGTTGAGACCGAGCACGGCGCCGAGCACCGCCACCGTGCGGATCATCAGCAGCCGGAACCCGTGGGTCGGGGAGACCACCGCCATCTCGTACGTCGGGTCCAGCACGGGCCCGTACGACAGCGCGACCCCGACGAGCGGCAGCAGCGGGGCGAGGGCGAGGAAGAGGGTGGGCGAACCGGCGACCACGCCGGAATGCCCCGCGGCCACGGTCAGCAGCAGCACGGCGACGACCGCGCCCAGCCAGGACCGGCGCAGTACCGGCGTGGCCGCGAGGAGGCGCACGGTGTGGTCGGCGATGCCGAGGCGCAGCAGCAGGGACTCCAGGAACCCCGGCCGGGGCGCGTCCAGCTCGGCGTCGAGCCGTTCCCAGCCCGCGTCGAGCACGACGGGGTCCCCGGCCCCGACGAGGACGCCCCGGCAGTGCGCGCAGGTGGTGAGGTGGGTGTCGGCGGACCACAGCATGGGCGCCGCCAGCTCACCGCGCGCGTACGCCCGCAGATCCTCCGCCGGCACATGCCACCGCGGGCCGCCCCCGGCCGCGCCACCATGCGCCCCTTCCGCCGCGCCAGCGGCGGCGCCGCCCGCCACTCCTGCGGCCACGCCGTCCGTCGAGTCGTCCGTCATGCCAGTGCCTCCCGCAGTTGCTTGCGGGCCCGCATCGCCCGCGTCTTGACCGTCCCCGCCGGTATGCCGAGCAGTACGGCCGCCTCGCGGGTGGTCAGCCCGTCGACGACGGTGGCCTGGAGCACCGCGCGCAGCTCCGGCGACAGCCGGACCAGCGCGCCGGCCAGGTCCCCGTGCTCCACCCCCGCGAGCACGCGTTCCTCCGCCGAGATCTCGTCCCGGTGCCGCAGCCGGGCCAGTGTCTGCCGCAGCCGGCCGCGCGCCCCGGCACCGCGCAGCGCGTCGATCAGCCGGCGCGAGGCGATCCGCCACAGCCACCCGGCGGCGTCCCCACGAGCCCCGCCGACCGCGCCCGCCGCGTCCTCCCGGTACCGGGCCGTCCCCCGCCACACCGCGAGGAACGTCTCCTGGACGACGTCGTCGACGATCCCGGCGTCGGCGCACCGGCTGCGCATCCGGGCGGTCAGCCACGGGGCGTAGCGCCGGTACAGCTCCTCGAAGGCGCGCCGGTCGGCGTCCTCGGCAACGGCACGCAGCAGCTCACCGTCGCTTCTCGTTTCGCTCACGCCCCCTCATCGGACGAGCCCCGCGGATCGGTTCACACGGTCCCGGCCGGACCTCGAGCCCGCCGCCGGCCCCTCTCCCCCACCTCCCCGGCCGCCATGCCGGGTCGGCCCTCCGCGGGCCCCCACCGCGCCCGCCGCGCTCGACGCCCCGAAGTGCCCGCGCGGCCCGGTCGTCCACGACTGCCGGGGGCTCGTCCCCGGTCCCCCGACTCCGTCCCGCCGTCTCCGGCCCTCCGCCTCCGTCCCGCCGTCTCCGGGAAAGCGACGCCGAGCGGAGGCCCTGTGCCGCAGAGCCCCCAGGAGACCACGGGCGCGGATTCCCGGACGGCTCCCACCCGCTCGCCCAAGCCCCGCCCAGCCCTCCGCACCCTCCGAAGCCCTCCGCGCACCTCTGCCGCACCACCACCCAGACCCCCACCACCCCTGCCCTCGCCCAGGCACCAGCCCGAGCCCTTCGCCCCCGAGCTCTCCCCCCACCCCGCCCCAAGCCCTCGCACACCCTCGCCGCGCAAGCGCCCGGGCCCTCACGCACACCCCGCCGCACCCCCCACCACCCCTTCCCTCCACCCAGCGCATACGGTCGCCCCAAGGGCATCCGGCCGGTGCGGCACCCCCACCGGCGTGCAGGCGCCCGGCCCGCACGCCGGGGAGCGGCCTCCGCGCGCCCGCCCCGCCCCCCGCGGGCCGCCCCCCGCTATCCCGCACGTCATGTCTCCGTAACCAGTGATTCAGACAGTCTTGCGACGCTCGGCGAATGAATCCCGCCGCGCCAGAGCCGCCGCCGCCCCACAGGGGGAACGGGGACGCCCCAGGGGCACGATCCCTGCCGCCCGCGCACTCCGACGCGCTTGTGAGGCTCATGGCGCGGAACAATGGATCCATGAGCCAGTCGAATGCCAAAAGCGGCGCCGAAGCCCCGGGTCAGGTACAACACGCGCAGCCCTCCGTGGGCTCGATCGCCGCACACCGGCCGCACACCGTGGCCGGGACGGTCTCCGACCTGGAACCCGACCTCGATTCGGATCTCGACGCGTACGAGGAGGCGGAGACGGGCGGCGAGCCGCTGCCCCAGGGCAGGTTCCTCGACCGGGAGCGCAGCTGGCTCGCCTTCAACGAACGGGTTCTGGAGCTTGCCGAGGACCCGAACACGCCCCTCCTCGAGCGGGCCAACTTCCTCGCGATCTTCGCCAGCAACCTGGACGAGTTCTTCATGGTCCGGGTGGCCGGCCTGAAGCGCCGTATCGCCACCGGTGTCGCCACCCGCTCCGCCTCCGGCCTCCAGCCCCGTGAGGTGCTGGAGATGATCTGGGCCCGTTCGCGCGAGCTGATGGCACGGCACGCCGCCTGCTTCCACGAGGACGTCCTCCCCGGGCTGGCGGACGCGGGCATCCACCTGGTCCGCTGGAGCGAGCTGACGGAGAAGGAGCAGGCCCGCCTGTTCACCCTCTTCCGCCACCAGATCTTCCCCGTGCTGACCCCCCTGGCGGTCGACCCGGCGCACCCCTTCCCGTACATATCGGGCCTGTCGCTGAACCTGGCCGTGATCGTGCGCAACCCGGTCACGGGTCACCGGCACTTCGCCCGGGTGAAGGTGCCGCCGCTGCTCTCCCGCTTCCTGGAGAGCTCCCCGGGCCGTTACGTCCCCGTCGAGGACGTCATCGCCGCCCACCTGGAGGAGCTGTTCCCGGGCATGGAGGTGCTCCAGCACCACGCCTTCCGGCTCACCCGCAACGAGGACCTGGAGGTCGAGGAGGACGACACCGAGAACCTGCTCCAGGCCCTGGAGAAGGAGCTCATGCGGCGCCGCTTCGGGCCGCCGGTGCGTCTCGAGGTCGAGGAGAACATCGACCGCGACGTCCTGGACCTCCTGGTGCGCGAGCTGAAGATCAGCGAGGCCGAGGTGTACCCGCTGCCGGGGCCGCTCGACCTCACCGGTCTGTTCCGGATCCACGGAATCGACCGGCCGGAGCTGAAGTACCGGTCGTTCATCGCCGGCACGCACCGCGATCTCGCCGAGGTCGAGTCGGCGTCCGCGGCGGACGTCTTCGCCGCGCTGCGCAGCCGGGACGTCCTGCTGCACCACCCGTACGACTCGTTCTCCACGTCCGTGCAGGCCTTCCTGGAACAGGCGGCGGCCGATCCGGACGTCCTCGCGATCAAGCAGACCCTGTACCGGACGTCCGGCGACTCCCCGATCGTCGACGCGCTCATCGACGCGGCCGAGTCCGGCAAGCAGGTCCTCGTCCTGGTCGAGATCAAGGCCCGCTTCGACGAGTCCGCCAACATCAAGTGGGCGCGCAAGCTGGAGGAGTCCGGCTGCCACGTCGTGTACGGCCTGGTCGGCCTGAAGACCCACTGCAAGCTGTCCCTGGTCGTCCGCCAGGAGGGCGAGACGCTCCGGCGCTACAGCCACGTCGGCACGGGCAACTACCACCCGAAGACGGCCCGGCTGTACGAGGACCTCGGCCTGCTCACCGCCGACCCGCAGGTCGGCGCGGACCTCTCGGACCTGTTCAACCGCCTCTCCGGCTACTCGCGCCGCGAGACGTACCGGCGGCTGCTGGTCGCCCCCAAGTCCCTGCGCGACGGGCTGGTCTCCCGGATCAACAAGGAGGCCCAGCACCACCGCGCCGGGCGTCCCGCGTACGTCCGCATCAAGGTCAACTCGATGGTGGACGAGGCGATCATCGACGCCCTGTACCGGGCCTCGCAGGCGGGCGTTCCGGTGGACGTGTGGGTGCGCGGCATCTGCGCGATCCGGCCGGGCGTCGAGGGGCTGTCGGAGAACATCCGGGTCCGTTCCGTGCTCGGCCGCTTCCTCGAACACTCCCGCATCTTCTCCTTCGGCAACGGAGGCGAGCCCGAGGTGTGGTTCGGCAGCGCGGACATGATGCACCGCAATCTGGACCGCCGTATCGAGGCGCTGGTCAGGGTCACCGACCCCGCCCACCGGGCGTCCTTGAACCGGCTGCTGGAGTCCGGTATGTCCGACAGGACCACGTCCTGGCACCTCGGCCCGGACGGCGAGTGGACCCGGCACGCGACGGACGCGGACGGCCAGCCCCTGCGACATGTCCAGGAGATGCTCATAGACGCCCGGAGGCGCCGGCGTGGCACAGCAACACCTTGACCCGACGGACCCGGGGACCGGTTCGAAAACCGGCCCGAAGACCGGCCTGACCACCGGGCCGACCACCGGCCCGACGACCGGTCCGGTGTCCGTGGAGGCCCTGGCGGGCTATCTACGGGCCCAGGCCACCGAGTTCCTCCGCGCGCTGCGCCTCCACCGGGAGGCGGGGGCGGGCGCGGCCTCGGAGGGTTCCGTCGAAGCGGCGCTCGCGCTGCGCCGGTCGGCCCGCCGGATCAGCGGCAGCCTGCACACCTTCCAGGCGGTCCTGGACCCCGGCTGGTCCGAGGCGATGCGCCCGGAGCTGGCCTGGGTCTCCGGCACCCTGGCCCTGGAACACGCCTGCTCGGCGCGCCTGGAGCGGCTGCTCCAGGCGCTGTACCGGCTGTCCGGCACGGCGGCGCTCCCGGCCCAGGGAACGGCCGGGGCC
>NZ_JBHXQZ010000051.1:0-8741 GCF_042717095.1 Streptomyces sp. NPDC058632
GCGCGGTGGGTGGGGGGGGGGGGGGGGTGGGGGGGGGGGGTGGGGGGGGGGGTGGGGGGGGGGGGCGCGCCCCCCCCCCCGCCCCCCACGTTCCGCCCCGGCAGGACGTTCCTGCCGCATCGCGCCACAGGGGCGGCGGGACACGTGCTCGCCGCCCGCCGCTGGGCCCAGCCTTCACTGCCCACGCACTCCACGATGAACGACCAGTCGTCGCTTTGGCCGCGCCGTCACCACCGTGGCCGGGCTGGTCTTCATCGACCCGTTCCTCGACATGCTGGGCGCGCGCGGCTCGCTGCACGAGTACGCCCGGCAGTACGCGGTGATCCTGCTGTGCGGGTCACTGTCCTACACCGGGTTCTCCAGCCTGGTGCGCGCCGAGGGCCGGGTCGGGTTCTCCACCCGGATGTGGATCGGCGCCATCGTGGTGCAGATCATCCTCGACCCGCTGCTGATCCTCGGCCTCGGCCTCGGGGTGAGCGGGGCCGCCCTGGGCACCGTCGGCGGGCAGACCGTATCCGCCGTGATGAGCTGGTGGTTCTTCTTCCTACGGCGCGAGCGGCCGTACCGCGTCCGCCTCGCGACCTGCTTCCGCACGCCGTGACCCTGCGCACACTGGTGGGCATTGGGCTGCCGTCCTTCCTGGCCAATATCGGCCTCATCGTGCTCACCGTGCTGGTCAACGACACCCTCGCGGTGACCGGGGGAGCGACCGCGCTGACCGCGTACGCCGTCTGCTCCCGCCTGCAGACCTTCGCCGTGATGCCGCACACGGGCATGAGCCAGGGGCTGCAGCCCCTCGTCAGCCACAACACCGGGCGCGGCCCGGCCGCCCGAGTGGCGCGAACCCGGAGGCTCGCGCTGTGGGCCTCGCTCGTCTACGGCGCGGCCACCGCGATCCTGCTGACGGTCCTCGCCGAACCGCTCGTCGGCATCTTCGTCAGCGGCGGCGAAACCGCCAGAGAGGCCAGGTTCGCGCTGCGCGTCATCGCGCTCGGCGGGATCGTCACCGGTGTCGCCCCGCTGACCGCGGCCTGTTTCCAGGCCCTGGGACGCCCGCTGCCCGCCTACATCCCGACCGTCGGCCCTCTGCTCGTACTGAAGGCGCCGCTCGTCGTGGCGTGCGGCCATCTCCGGGGCGCGCACGGCGTATGGTCCGGCCTCGCCGCCGGCGAGTTCGCCACCGCGGCGAGCGCGCTGCTGCTGTTGCACCGCACCGACCGGCGCACGCCGCCCGTGGCCGGGACGGCCTCGACCGCGGTGGTCGAAGCGGCGCACCCCGAGCCGGCGGCCCCGGGTTCCCCCGCCGCGCCCTCAGAAGCCCGACGAGGTGGCGGGCGAATGGGATTCCGGGCGCGGGGTGGCGAGGACCACGGCTCGGCCAAGGCTGTCGACAGGGCTTCGCTCAAGCTTTTCGAGCCGCTGCGCGAGCTGCCCCCACGCCTGGGCGCACTCCCGCGCCGGCAGCGCGACGTTCTGCGAGCAGTGGCTCGGCACCGCGTGGGCGGTCTGCGCGACGGAGGCGTGCACTTCGAACAGGCGCAGTAACCGTCGGCCGGTCCTGGTGCACCGCAGCGAGGGACCGCGGGTGAGCTGCCGCCGCGAGGAGGTCACATCGACGCCCGAGGCGGCACCGTCCCGCGGCGGTCGCTTCGGGCCGGGCCTATGCGCCGCGGTCGCCTTTCCCGCCCGGCCGCCGGGACCGGGGGCGCCGCACAGCACGCGGATTACCGGCGCGCCACTTGTCGAACTGGACGTTCCGGTCCGCGCGCCTCCCGACGCCGCTCAGCGCCCTGACGCGTGTGGCGGAGCACGTCGTCGGGGATGTGGAGGGCCCGGTCCCCGAGAAGTCCGAGCAGGCGCTTGGCGCCGCCACCTCGTCGGCGCCCAGGGGCCCGCCGTGCGATTTCTCGGTGCCCCGGGCGTTCGGCGCCGGCCAGACGATGACGGATTCGACCGCGATGACCGAGGGACGGTCGGCCCGTCCGCGTACGGGGGACGAGGTCTTCGGCCAGCCCTGTGATGACGTCGAAGGTTTCGACTGTCATCCGCATGCAGGCGGCGAGGTTCGCGGGCTCCTCGCGCCGCTGGGCGATCGAGGACGCGCCGGCCTCGCGGATCCGCCAGTGGCGGACAACCTCCGAAAGGACGTCGACCGCCGAGGCCTCGATGTGCGCGCGCATCATGACCGGGGCGTCCTTCACGCACCAGCGTCCTGTCCCGGAGGATATGCGTGCACTGACGCTCACGACCGGGTACGTCATCGTAGCCGGAATGCGGACGCACGCCGGAACCGGTCATTCGGCACACGTCTCCTGATGCCATGTCGGATCCTGCAGCTTCGAGTGGATCTACGGTGGGGGTGCGTTCCGTGACCGCGTGCCCGAGAAGGAGGAGGCGGGGCGGAACAGGGCGGATGTGCCTCGTCGGAGGCCGCCCCGTCCCGCCCCGTCCCGCCCCGTCCCGCCCCGCCCCGCCCCGCCCCGCGGCCGTGGCTACGGCCCGGCCGGAGACGGCTGCGGCACCACCGGCTTCGGCAGCAGTGCGATCAGGACGGTGCCGGCCACCAGGAAGACCGTGCCGATCTGGAAGGCCAGCGAGTAGCCCGCGGTGAGCGCTTGCGCGTCGGTGGTCGCTCCCGGGAGCGAGGAGACCCGGTCGGCCGCCGCCGTGGCGAGGACCGTCAGGCCGAGCGCGCCGCCCAACTGGCTGGACGTGTTGAGGAGTCCGGAGACGACCCCCTGATCGGCCGCCGGAACCGAGGAGGTGGCCGCCGTCGTCATCGGCGTCATCAGCAGTCCCGTTCCGAGCATCATCACGACACCCGGTCCGAGGAGCGTGCCGACGAAGGTGCCGTGCGCGGTGAGCGTGCTCTGCCAGGCCATTCCGCAGGCCGCGAGCAGGCCGCCCCCCGCGCCGATCAGCCGCCCGTCCACGTGGTTCATCAGCCGGGGAGCCAGTTTGGCTCCCACGATGACCGAGACGGTGTGCGGAAGGAAGCAGAGCCCGGTGCGCACGGGGCCGTACTGGAGCACGTTCTGCATGTACAGGGAGAGGAAGTACCAGACGGCGAAGGTCGCCGCGCCCACGGCCAGCAGAACCGTGTTCGCGGCCGACACCGAGCGGATACGGAAGAGGCGCAGCGGGACGAGGGGTTCGGCGGTCCGCGCCTGTACCCGGACGAAGAGCACCAGGGCCACCAGCCCGGCGGCGATCGGCAGCATCGTACGACCGGAGAACCAGCCCTGTGACTCGCTCGCCGTGATTCCGTACGCGAGTGCGGCGACGCCCGAGGTGACCAGGAGGGCGCCGGAGACGTCGAGCCGCCGGGCGAGGCCGCCGCGGTGCACGGGGAGGCAGAGCACGGCGCCCGCCAGCAGCACCACACCGACCGGCACGTTGACCAGCAGCACCCAGCGCCAGGAGAGGTAGTCCGTGAGCAGCCCGCCGACCAGGCCGCCCGCGGCCCCTCCGCCCGCGCCGACCGCGGTCCAGGTGCCGATGGCCCGGGTGCGCCGGGCACCGTCGGGGAACGCGGTGGTGAGTATCGACAGGGTGGTCGGCGCGAGCACGGCGCCGCCGAGTCCCTGTACGGCGCGGGCGGTGACGAGTGTCCACGGGCCCTGGGCGAGGCCGCCGGCGAGGCTGGCCACGGTGAACACGCCGAGGCCGATCAGGAAGGTCCGTTCCCTGCCGAAGAGGTCGGCGATCCTGCCGCCGAGCAGCAGGAAACCGGCGAAGGTGAGCACATAGGCGTTGACCACCCACTGCAGTCCGGCCTCGCTGAGAGCCAGGTCCGAACGGACCGACGGCAACGCCACGTTGACCACGGAGACGTCGAGTACGACGAGGAACTGTCCGCCGCACACGACCGCGAGCACCGCCCAGACCGGCGGTACGCGTCCGGGTCCGCCCCGGTCCGTGTGCTGCCGCTCTCCCGGTAAAAGGCTCATGCCGTTCACTCTTCCTGTGCAATCGACCGCGGGGCGCATGGATCCGACCGGCGACCCTGGACCCGGTGCTGCTCCACGCCGATGCGTGAGGGGGGTGTCGGTCACGCTGGTGGGCCGCCGAGGTGGAAGTGGCAGCCGCAGTCTAGTGCTGCGACCGGAAGCTTCCACCGGCTCGCGACGCCCGGCACGGCACCTCGCCGCGGCGTCGCCTCACCCGAGTACGTCCGGTTCAGTACGCGGGTGACGTTCCGCCGTGCGATGCACCGCACCGGATGCCGCGAGCTTTCGGCACACCTTTCCGGTCACCGCACCGGAGGCAGTGCGCGGGGCCCGTTCCGCGTGTCCCGCCGGGTCGGGATCTCGCGGGCGGACCTGGACACACCGGTGCGACGCGCACGTGTCCGGTGTCCCGGGCAGGAGGCGCGGCGAGTGCTCCCGGGGACGACCCTTCGAAGGGGTGACGCCTCCCCGGCTGTGCGGCCGCGCCGACCGGGAACGCGCCGGGGCACACCACCGGAACGCCGCAGGTGCCGCGTCGGCCCGCGACCGCCGTGAGCGGTCCGGCCGTCGACGGGCCCGTGACGACTCTAGCCGAGGCGTCACGTGTTCAGACGGCCGTCCGCGGGTCCGGCCCGCCGGTGGGCCGGGCGCGGTCACCGCCGCGTCGAACGTGACACCTCTGCGTGCGGGGAGAGCTGGTGACGGCCTGACAGGCGTGATCGAACACCATGGTCACGAACGGATCCGCTGTATTAATCTCGCTCGGGAACGGCCCACGGGAGCCGGGCATTCAGTACATACGGGTTGCCGAGCGGACCGTGCTCGAAGGGACGAGCGAAGGGGCGTCCGAGCCGAGGGTCGTGACGGGAACGCGGCCGGTCCCCGGGGCCGCACCGGACTTCTTCACGTTCGGTGGAGGGGGACAGCCGTGGAACCGATTCCGCAGCGGACCCCGTCGAGCGGTGCCCCGGCTGCCACCTGACCTGGGAGTGATGCGATGGGTGAGTCCGCCCCTGCTTCGATACCGCCGACCGACTCCGGCACCGTGAGAGAAGACGGGTTCGCCGGCGGCGGAACGGAAAAGTCCGCCACCGTCCTCGACGACGAGAGCCCCGAGCCGGACGCCGCTGCCGGCCGTGGAGGGGCGGCACTGGAACTGAGCGGTGCCGTCAAGCACTTCCCCCTGGGCCGGCGTACCCTCGTGGCGCTCGACGGAGTGGACCTCACCGTCGGCAAGGGCGAGTTCGTGAGTCTGCTCGGACCGTCCGGCTGCGGGAAGTCCACCGTGCTGCGGCTGCTCGCAGGCCTCGAGGAGACCACCGCGGGACAGGTGCACGTCCACGGACGCACGCCCGCCGCCCTGGTCAAGGAGCACCGGCTCGGCATCGCCTTCCAGCAGCACGCGTTGCTCCCTTGGGCGAGCATCGCCGAGAACGTGGCCCTGCCCTTCCGGGCCGCGGGCCGCCCGGTGGACCGCGCCAGGATCGCCGAGCTCCTCCGGCTGACCGGACTTGCGGACTTCGCCGACGCACGCCCCCGCCAGCTGTCGGGCGGCATGCGTCAGCGGGCCGCCATCGCCCGCGCGCTCGCCCTCGACCCCGAAGTACTGCTTCTGGACGAGCCGTTCGGCTCGCTGGACGCGGTGACGCGGCGCCGCCTCAACGTCGAACTGGCCCGCATCTGGTCGGAACAGCGCATCACCACCCTCCTGGTGACCCACGACGTCGAAGAAGCCGTGCTGCTCGCCGACCGCGTCGTGGTGCTGACCGACCGCCCGGGCCGGGTACGGCACGTGGAGCGGATCGACCTGCCCCGCCCCCGCGGCGGCCGACTGACACGGGAGCCCGAGTTCCACGACATCGTCGACCGGCTCACGGCGCTGCTCGACGGCGACATCGCGAGCGGCACGGGCCCCGGCAGGGGCGGCGCCCCGGGACCGGACCACCACCCGGCACCACGGCGGCCGCGATGAGGCCCACGCGGACCGGCAGGGTGCGCGACACCCTGCTGGTGACGGCGGGCGCCGTCCTGGCGATCGCCTCGATGGAGGTCGTGGGCCGTCTGCAGGTCTTCGGCAGCAGTTGGCCGCCGCTCAGCGACGTGCTGGACGTCCTGCACGTCCCGGCCACCCGCGCCCTGCTCGCCAGGGCGCTGGGCGCCACCGCCGCAGAGGCCGGGATCGGGCTGCTGGCCGGGACGCTGACGGCGGCCGCCGTCGCGGCGCTCGGCGTCCTGCTGCCCGTGCTCCAGCCCGGCCTCGACCGGCTGGCCGCCGTCGTCAATGCCATTCCGCTGATCGCCCTCGGTCCCCTGCTGATCGCCCTGGTGGGCCGCGAGGACAGCCCGGCGGTGGTCGCGGCGCTGGCTGTCGGGTTCGTCATGTTCGTCTCCCTCACCTCCGGGCTCGAGGCGGCGAGTCGGGCGCACACCGACGTGTTCGCCGCCCTCGGTGCGTCCCGGACCACCACACTGCTGAGGCTGCGCCTGCCCGCCTCGGTTCCGATGGCGCTCGACGGCCTCACCCAGGCGGCTCCGGCGGCCGTTCTCGGCGCCGTCATCGGTGAGTGGTTCGGCGCACCGCGCGGGCTGGGGACGCTCCTGGTCAGCACCATGCAGAACTACCAGACCCTGCTGCTGTGGGCAGCGGGCACGACCGCCGCCCTCCTGGCCATGGCGTCGTACGCGGTGCTGGGCACCGTGCGCTCCCTGATCGCGTGGAGGTTCCAGTGAGCACCCCCGGCGCACCGCTGCGGCGCCTGACGACGGCACTGGGAGCGCTGCTCAGCAGGTACTGGACCGTGCTGGCGCTGGTGCTCGCCTGGGAGTCCTGGGTCCGGGTCCGGCAGCTGAACGAGATCGTGGTGCCCGCCCCGTACTCCGTGGTGAGCGACATCGTCGGCAACCCCTCCGCCTACACGAGCGCCGTCGCGCACACGCTGCTGAACGCGGTCGTCGGGCTGGCCCTCGGCATGGGGCTCGGGGTGTGCTGCGCCGTCGCCGTGTGGTCCTCGCGGGTGCTGGAGGGTCTGCTGACGCCCCTGATGCTGGTCATGCGGTCGGTTCCCGTCGTGGCGATGATCCCGGTCATCGCCTTCGTCGCCGGGTACGGCGCCGCCGCGGTGACCACGGTCACCACCCTGGTCTCGTTCTTCCCCGCCTTCGTCATGGTCCTGTCCGGACTGCGGTCGGCCCCGGCCGCCACGACCGACATGTTCACCGTCCTCGGTGCCTCCCGGACCCTGGTCCTGCGCAGACTGCTGCTGCCGCACGCGGTTCCCCACCTGCTCGTCGCCCTGCGGCTGACGGCGCCCTCGGCGGTGCTGGCCGCGATGCTGGCGGAGTACCTGCTGGGCCGGGAGGGCCTGGGGACGCTCTTCGCCGACGCGACGATCTTCGTGGCACCGGAGCGCGCCTGGGGCGGCGCGCTGATCGCGACCGTGATCTCCACCGCCGGGTTCGTGGCGGCCCGTGGCGTCGAGCGCCGCTACTCCGGCCTGTTCCGTTGACCTTCCCCCGAGCAGGCGACCCGTCCTCGGGCGCCCTGCGTTGTTCTCCTCCCGCTCCACACGAAAGGGCCGCACATGAAGCCCCCAGCCCGCAGTTTTCGGCAGAACGAGTCCACGCCCGCCTGGTCCCGCAGGCACTTACTGAAGACGGCCGGTGCCACGGGGGCCGTGGCCCTGGGGGGCGGTCTCCTCGCCGGATGCAGTGACGCCGGCAGCGCTCGGACGTCGTCGTCGACCGACAAGATCCGGGTGGCACTCGGCTGGCTCAAGGACCTGGAGTTCGCCGGATTCTGGAACGCGGACGCCTCCGGCTACTACGCCGAGGAGAACCTCAGCGTCGAGTTCCAGGCCGGCGGCCCGAACGCCCCGGACGCCACCGGCCTGCTGGCCAACGGCCAGGCCGACATCGGCGTGCACGCGAACATGCAGATCCTGCTCCAGGCCGTCGCGAAGGGCAACGACTTCAGGATGATCGGGGCCGCTCTCCAGACGAACCCCGGCGGACTGCTCTCCCTCGCGTCCGACCCGGTGCGCAAGCCCCAGGACCTCGTGGGGGCCAAGGTCCTGGGCCAGGTCGGGGCCAAGCCCCAGCTCAACGCGATCTTCGCCCTCGCGGGCCTGAAGCGGGACTACGAACTCGTCCCCGTCGGATTCACCGTCGATCCGCTCCTGCAGAAGAAGGGGAAGGTCCTCACCTGCTACATGACGGGGCAGCCGGTCACCCTGGAATCCAAGCACAAGATGAAACCCGGCAAGGACTTCGTCGCCGTCACCTACGAGTCGCTGGGACTGCCCGCCTACGCGACCATCGTGTTCTGCAAGCAGTCGTTCCTGAAGCAGAAGCGGGACGTCATGGAACGGTTCATGCGCGCCACCCTCCGAGGCTGGCAGGACAACGCCAAGGACCCCGAGCGCGCGGCGCACCTGGTCGTGGACAGGTACGGAGCCGACCTCGGCCTCGACCTCTCGGAGCAGATACGCGGGAACGAGGTCCAGATCACCTTCATGGAGAACGACCTGACCCGCGAGAAGGGCCTCTTCCGTATGGACGCCGAGCGGCTGGGCGGGCCCATGTACGCAGGGCTGCGCGCCGCGGGCGTCAAGGACCTGCCGGACGCGCGCGAGGTCATCGACAACAGCGTCCTCGACGCCGTCTACCGGGGCCGCACCCGCGTGTGACGACGTCTTGCGGACGGTGGGGTGGGGGCGACCGGCCCCGGGTCCCGACCCCACCGGGGGGGGGGGGGGGTGAGGGGGCCGAGAGAGGCGCCGGCCGCGGGGCCGC
>NZ_JBHXQZ010000051.1:8751-28816 GCF_042717095.1 Streptomyces sp. NPDC058632
CGCCCGCCGCGCCTTGTTTACACAACCCCCGCGCCCCCCCCCCGCTCCGCCGGGCGCGCCCCGGGGGGGGGGGGCGGCGGGGGGGGGGGGGGGGGGGGCCCCCGGGTCCGGGCCCCCCCACCCCACCGGGCGGGGCGGGGTGTCAGCGGCCCTCCAGAGCCGCCCGCAGCTCGTCCTCGACCTGCGCGGGGGAGGGCCTCGGGTCGCCGAGCGCGCGGTACAGGACCTGGAGCGTGCGCTCGTAGTAATGGTGGTCCAGCGGAACGCCCGCTTCGAAGCTGGCGTACGCCATCTGGTACATCACCGGCATGAACCGGCGCACCTGCTCGGTGCGCTCGGTCGTGGCCGGCCAGCGTTCGCAGATCAGGTGCCAGTTGTCCTCGTAGACCTTCAGGGCCGCGATGTCGTCGGAGGTCGGTGTCGTCAGGCTCTCGACGCCGGGGATGCGGTGCAGGGCGATGGCGACCTCCGGCTGGTGCACCACCTGGTACTTGTGTCCGTGTGCCAGCTTCAGGAAGAAGTCCCAGTCCTCCTCGACGCCCAGCGACGTGTCGAAGAACGCTCCGGCGGACCGGGGGGAACGGCACACCACGGCCGACGGGGCGAAGTGGTTGGTGATCTCCAGCAGCCCTCGGTCGTAGGGGAACTCCAGCCGAACGAAGACTTCGGCGTCGGCGATCGTCGTACCGGTGACCCGCGTCCGCGCGATGTTGATGTTGACGTAGACGAAGTCGGCCCCGCCCTTCAGCAGGGGAAGGGTGCCGCTCAGGTGCTGTGGGCTGAAGACGTCGTCGTCGTCGAGGAACGCGACGTACTCTCCGCGGGCCACCTCCAGTCCGGCGTTGCGCGCCCCCGACGGCCCGCTCTGGGACGGCTGGTCGATGAGGCGTACGTTCAGGGACCGGCCGGCAGCCTCGACCACGCCATCGACCGGGGTGCCGTGGTCGTTGACCACGATGACCTCGAGCTGCTCACTGTCGAAGTCCAGGGTCTGCACGCTCTGCAGCGCGACGGCCAGGCGTTCCGGACGGTTGTAGGTGGGGATGATGACACTGACCAGCACGGGTGTTCCTTCCAGAACTTCGGGGCGGCCGCGGGAGAATGCCGTGACGGCCCGGGATCGGACTCGGTGCATCGGGGAGGGCAGCGCCGCCGGCCGAACGAGGTGCCGTCGCCCGTCGGCAGCAGGACGTCACCGGTCCGCGGACGGCCCCGGTGAACCACGCACGAGAACGGGCGGGTCGATTCGGCTCTCGCCGCCACGCTTTCATCCCGGAGCGTCTCCGCCTGCGGTACGGCTCTGCCCGCGCCGGCCCCACCGACCATGCATGTGGCGGGAGTTGAGTCTATAGGTTCGGAGGTTTCCCCGCCTCGGACCCGACGTCCCGGGGAGAGCCCGCCGACGGCGGGCCGGCCGACCGGTGCAGGATGCCGGTGAGGCAGCCGAATGCGCCGGCCGCCCGGACGTACTCGCTGACGTCCACCGCCAGGGTCTCCAGACCCGCCGCCTCCAGCCGCCGCCGGGTGCGCGGGCATCCGGCCGGCATGATGACCCGCCCGGGAGCGAGGGTGACGATGTTGAGGCTGCGGGAGCGCACCACTTCGTCGTCGGGCTCGAACTCGATCAGTTCGTAGTCCCGGGCCCGCAGGGCGGCCCGCAGTTCCCCGCTCGCGGCGGCCGCGTGCACGACCGCCCGCCGCGGGCCGACGGGAACCATCGAGCCGAGCAGGTGCTGCACCCCGGGACCGAGCGGCACCGGAAGCACCGTCACCCCCTGTTCGCCCAGCACGCCGCGCAGCGCCTCCGCCCCGGCCGGGTCGGTGCGGAACCCCGTACCCACCAGCACCGTCTCCTCGTCGGCCCACAGGGCGTCGGCCCCCTCGAACGACGCCGTCCCCCGGACCGTGTGCAGGATCGGGATCCCCGCCCGGGCCAGCGCCAGCGCCGCGTGGCGTTCCTCTCCGGCCCGCTGCGCCGACGCGGTCCGCCCCAGTACGGCTCCCTCGGGGGTGACCAGGAACAGGTCCCGCAGGAAGATCACGTTGGGCGGAGCGTCCGGTGGCGGGTGTGCCACGTGCACCGTGACCCCCTCCGCCCGGAACGCCTCGGCCACCGCGTCCGTCTGGGCGCGCAGCCGCCCGAGGTCGACCCGGTCCGTCATCAGCTGCCCGGCCGCGTCGGTCACCGCCCCGATGCTGTCGGGCGGTCGGGCGAGGAGCACGGCCCGCAGGGGGTCGGCCTCCGAGCGGTAGCCGCAGCGTGCCCAGGTCCGGCCCGCGCGGATCTCGGCCGCATGGCTGCCGGACCGGGGCACCCAGCCGGGCCCGCCCAGGGTGCTGGACAGTCCCGGCCGCGAGGAGGAGGTGTCCATGCCGGTGTCCCGCTCAGACCGAGTAGCCGAGGGAGCGGAGCTGGCCGCGCATCTCGTCGGTGACCGTGGTCTGCTCGGGCTCCCGCAGGGCGGTGCGGTAGTCGTCGAGCATGGCCAGAAGGTCTGCGCCGTCGTCGTCCGGGACCGGCCGGGGGACACCGTCGGCGTCGAACCGTTCGACGCGCACACGGTTGTACGGCGTCGCCCGCTGGAGCGCGTCGGAGTAGTGCCGGGTCATCCGCACCACCCGGCGGTCCCCGAGATAGGCGGCGTGCCCGACCAGGAAGTGCGGCAGCGGACCCGGGGTCCGGCCGCTGAGCTGACGCTCCTGGAAGGCGATGAAGTCGTTCAGTTCGACGTTGTAGGACTCGGCGACGGCGGGTGCGTCCCCGTCGAGTACCTCCTCGCCGCGCGCCACGGAGGCCAGGGAACGCCCGTCGAAGACACCCGTGGCGGGTGCGGGGACGCCGGCCAGCTCGAGCACGGTGGGCGCGATGTCCACCGTGCGGATACGCCGCTCGTGCGTGCCCGGCCTGACCCCGTCGCCGACGATGATCAGCGGGACCCGCAGGACGCCTTCGGCCATCGAGTTGAAGTGTCCGTTGGTCTGCTCGTCGAACTCTTCGCCGTGGTCGGCGAACAGAACCAGCAGCATCCGCTTGCCGGTCGCGGCGACGCGTTCGGTGAGCCGGTCGAGGAAGGTGCTCAGACGGGTGGCCAGGAAGTGCTCGACTCCGTCGAGGTACAGCTGGAAGAGCCGGTCGTAGGCACCCTGCTGGTGCAGGTACGTGGTGACACGCTTGTACCGCATCAGCAGGTCCGCGTCCTCGGCATCGCGGTAGGTCTCCACCAGCCGGTCGACGAAGGGCAGTTCGTCCGGGAGCCCGGCCTCCAGCTCGGCCACTTTCTCCCGGTAGGCGTCACCCCCCAGCGTCAGATTGTGGAATCCGTACGGAACGTGAACACTGCCGAAGTGGGCGAGTGCGACGGTACGGTCGGCCGATGCCACGGCCTCGATGAATCCCTCGTCGTCCTCGATGAGATACGTGTCGATGTCCCGGGTGAATCCGAGCTCCTTCCCCAGAATGATGGGGAAGTCGACCTTCATCACCGTGCGACGGCCGTCGCGCCGACCGTAGGTGAATACCGAGGGCGCCTTCAGGGAACCGTTGTAAAATTCGTGCAGACCATTGTGCAGCGGGTACTGTCCGGTGAATATCGCGCCGTGCGAGGCCGCGGTGTAGGGTGCGGCGCTGATCATGTTCGGGAAGTACGCTCCCCGGGACGCCAGCGTGTCCAGCACCGTTGTGTCCACCCGGCGGACGTCCTGGTAGGTGTGCGGCCAGAGCGGGTTCGGATGCGCGGACAGCGCGTCGCTGCGCAGCGTGTCGATGGACACCAGGACGATGTGGTCGTAGTGGCTCGGCTCATGCACGGGAATCCGCCTCCGGTGGGCTCTTCGGTGGGCTCTTCGGTGGGCTCTTCGGTGGGCTCTTCGGTGGACTGCGAGGGACGGGGAGGCCGTGTTCGACCGGGGAACGCCCCCGGTTGAACGGCGCTTCGGCAGTCGTGAGGCGCGCAGGGCAGGCCGGGGAGTCAGTCCCCGGCCGTGGTCTGCGCGCCCCCTTCCTCCCCTTGCGGGGGATAGATCTCCGGGTTGTCCAGGGGCAGCTTCAGCCAGGAGAGCATCTGCCGAAGCTGGTCGTAGGCGGCGAGCCGCGCTTCGTCGGTGCCGGCGCTCTCGGCCCGGGCGACGGGCTCCCAGAGCCGGTGGATCATCACGGGGCCGATCTCGAGCAGGCCGCCGCTGCCCCCCGTGGCCCATCGCGCCAGGACATACCTGGCGATGGCTCCGACGGGGATGTCCAGGTTGCGGGACATGCCGCGCACGGTGTGCAGCGGGTCGAGCAGGCCGTACCCCACGACGTCCGACTTGAAGTTGCCGTGCGGGTCGTCCTGCGACCAGGTGCCCTGCCAGCGGCGCAGCCGCACCACGTCCTCGCCGTCCTCACCGATCCACGCGTCCACCTCAGGGGGTTCACTCGTCACCCGGGTCTCCCTTCCGGATTCCGGCAGCTCGGGTCGAGTGTTCCTGCGGATACACGGCTGCGCAACGCCCTTTCGAGGTGGCCGGATGTTCACTCCGCCACGCTGTACAGCGGGAACCGGGGCGGGTTAAATCTTGTCGCCACGCCTTTTCCGGCAGCGCTCCGACGCCTCGCCACACCATCTCTGAGCCCCTGGTCCATTCATTTCCTTCCGAGTGGTGCCGGGTGAAAAGGAGTAGCGAATGCTGTCCATCGCCAAGGAGTTCCACTTCTCCGCCAGCCATCAATTGGCACACCTGCCGCCCGACCATATGTGCACCCGGTTGCACGGACACAACTACGTGGTGGTCGTCGAACTCTCCTGCGCGGACGACGAGGTGAACCCCGCGGGATTCGTACGGGACTACCGGGACCTGGACGTGATGAAGAAGTGGATGGACGAGGTCCTGGACCACCGGCATCTCAACGACGTCATGGAGGACCGCACCCCCTCCGCGGAGAACCTCGCGCGGTGGATCCACGAGAAGTGGTGCGACGAGTTCCCGGAACTGACGGCGGTGCGGGTGTCCGAGACACCGAAGACCTGGGCCACGTACCGGCCGGCCCCGTAACCGCAACGACCGGCGGGAGCCGCGGACCGGGGCCCGGACGGCAGCCCGCACGTCACCGGACCGCGCCGGTCAAGAACGATGTCCAAGGAGGTGGGGCACATGGACAGGCCGAAGCTCGTCGTCAACGAAATCTTCGGCCCCACCTAGTCCATTCAGGGTGAGGGTCCCTCAACGGGCCGATCGTGCTGCTTCCTGCGCCTCGGAGGCTGCAACCTGACCTGTACCTGGTGTGACACGCCCTACACCTGGGACTGGACGGGGATTTCGAAGTCCAAAGTGGCACACCGGCCGGCCGACGAACTGCATCCGATGACCGTCGAGGACGTGACCGAGCGGCTGACCGCCTTCGGCACCGGGCTCGTGGTCGTCTCCGGCGGTGAACCGCTGAGCCAGCAGACGCGGCTGCTGCCCGTCGTCCGGGCGCTGCGCGCGGCCGGCGCCGATGTGGAGATAGAGACCAACGGAACCGTCGTCCCCGCACCGGAGTGGGCGGCCACCGGTGTCCGGTTCAACGTGTCGCCCAAGCTCACCCACTCCGGGGTCGCCCTGAGCAGACGGATCGTGCCCGGCCCGCTCACCGCGTTCAACGCGTTGGCCGGTACGTGCTTCAAGTTCGTGTGCTCCGGGCCCGACGACCTCGCCGAAGTGGAAGAACTGGTCCGTGCATACGGGCTGGAGAACATCTGGATCATGCCGCGCGGACAGTCGCCGGAGGAGATCGCCGAAGGGCTGCGGGCCCTCGCGGATCCGGTCGGCGTCCGCCGGTGGAATCTGACCGGAAGGCTGCACGTGACTCTGTGGGGAAACCAACGGGGGGTATGAATGAGCCAAGACGTCGACACATCGACACCGCTCTGTCCGCCGGACACGGGGCGGCAGCAGCCGGACCCCCTGGAGCGCATTGCCAGGGAACTGCTGCTCGAACTGGGCGAGGATCCGGAGCGTGAGGGACTGCTCGGCACGCCCGCACGCTGGGCACGCTGGTGGCGGGAGTTCATCCGGTACGAGCCCGGCACGCTGGAGACCGTCTTCGAATCCGCCAGCAGCGCCGAGACCATCTCGGTCTCGGGGATCGAGGTCTGGTCCCTGTGCGAACACCATCTGCTGCCGTTCTCCTGCAAGGTGACCATCGGCTACCGCCCGCAGGGGCAGGTCCTCGGACTCAGCAAGTTCGCCCGGATCGCCCACCAGCACGCCCACCGCCTGCAGTTGCAGGAACGGCTGACCGCCGACATCGCCGACACCGTGGCCAAGCTCACCGCGTCCGCCGACGTCGCGGTGCTGTGCCGGGGCGAGCACATGTGCATGGCCATGCGGGGCATCCGTACGCCGGCCACGATGACCACGGTCACCTGGCGGGGCGCGTTCGCCGACCCGGCCGTGCGGGCGGAGTTCCTCGCACTTCAGCCGCCATCCGTCACCGGGACGCGTTGACCCGGGTACCCGGTGCAGAGAGGACCGCGACGCCAGATGCACATCACCACGGAGCCCCCGACCGGGCTCAGCTTCGACGATGTCCTGCTGGTACCGCAGCGCACGTCGCTGCGCAGCCGCCGGCATGCCGATCTGACCACCGAACTCCTGCCCGGCCTGCGGCTGCGTATCCCCGTCGTGTCGGCCAACACCCAGTGGTGCACCGGTGACCGGATGGCCACGGGCATGGCACTCAACGGCGGGCTCGGCGTCCTGCACCGGATGCAGACCGTCGGCCAGCAGGCGGACCAGCTCCGGGCGGTCAAGACCCACGAACCGTCCGCCGAGCAGCGGGCGGCCGGGGCCACGCTGGACACGGCGGGACGGCTCGCGGTGGGCGCCGCGGTCGGGGTCACGGGGGACTGGCGGGAGCGGGCGGACCGGATGGTCGCCGGGGGAGCCGACCTGCTGGTGGTCGACGTGGCGCACGGCCACAGCGACCAGGTCCTCGAGGCCGTCGCGGAACTGCGTCGGGCGCACCCCCGGGTGAGCCTGATGGCGGGGAACGTCGCCACCGAGGCCGGCACCCGGGACCTCGCCGACGCCGGTGCCGACCTGATCAAGGTCGGCATCGGGCCGGGCGGCGTGTGCACGACCCGGCTGGTGGCGGGCACGGGCGTGCCACAGCTGACCGCCATCCTGGACTGCGCAGCCGAAGGCGCCCGGCACGGGGTACGGGTGGTGGCCGACGGTGGCATCCGGCAGGCCGGGGACATCGCCAAGGCGCTGGCGGCCGGCGCCTGCGCGGTCATGCTCGGCAGCCTCCTCGCGGGGGCCGAGGAGAGCGAGGCGCTGCCCGTGGAACGCGACGGCCGCGTGTTCAAGACGAGCCGCGGGTTCGTCTCGCTCGGCATGGAACTGACGCTCCGGCGTGCCGCCGGCGAGCGGATCACCGCCGAGGAGGTGGACGACTACGTGCCGGAGGGTGTGGAGGCCACCTTCGCCCACACCGGTTCGCTGACGCGGACCCTGCGGCAGCTGACCGGAGGCGTGCAGTCGGCGCTCAGCTACTCCGGCGCCGCCGGGCTCGACGACTTCCGCGACCGGGCCCGGTTCGTCCGGGTCACCCCGGCCGGCCAGGTCGAGAACACCCCGCACGTGCGCGCCCGCACCGAGCACATCGACATCGACCACGTCGCCGAGGCGGTGAGCAGTGAACAGTCGTGAGGCGGTGGGGGACACCGCCGTGGCGGGCGAGCAGCCGGGCATGTGGACCCGGCAGGGGCCCTACGAGCTGAGCTGGGACGACCTGAAGGAGGTCCTCGACCGCATCGTCGCGGCGGTCCGCGCCGACGGCTTCACGCCCGGCGCCGTCCTCGGGGTCGCGCGCGGCGGGCTGCTCGCAGCGAGCTACCTCACCTGCGCTCTTGACGTGCCGGTGATGCACACGGTGCGGGTGCGCCGCACCCACGACGACAGCCAGTACGCGGCCAAGCGTCCGCCGCTGCTGGAACAGGAGGGGCCGGCGCCCGTGTTCACGGGCCCCGTCCTCGTCGTGGACGACATCGTGGGCACCGGCGCCACCTGGGACGTGGTCCGCTCCCACCTGTCGGCCGCGGGCGTCGCCGCCGCCGACGTGCGGTTCGCGAGCCTGGTCCGCAACCACCGGTGCGGCCATGTGCCGGACTACTGCCCGGCGGTCGTCGACGACTGGGTCGTCTTCCCCTGGGAGCGGGGCTGGGGCCGCACTCCGGGCGTGCGGCCCTTCCCGCTCGGCGAGGCCGGGTGAGCGGGCAGCCGCCGCCCGACTTCACCGGCAGCGGCCTGACCCGCGTCACCCCGGCCGAGGCCGGACTGCCCGCCTGCTACGGAGCTGTGGACGTCTACACCTGCGACCGGCCGCTCAGTGCCGAGGTGGAGGTGGCCCGCACCCTGGCCGAGCTGGAGGAGCGGCACGGCGCGCGGCCCACCACCGTCTTCACCCGGATCGAGGACCGTCCCGGAACCCGCGTGCTCGGCCATCCCTATCCGCGGGCGGTCCTGCTTGCGGCGCTGGGTGCGCAGGAGGGCACCCATCTGGCGGAGATGTCCGCCCGGCTGGCCGGGGCGCCGCACCGGGTACGGACCGCGACCGGCGGCGGAACCTCCGCGGACGGCGCCCCGCCGGGGCTGGAGGAACTGAAGGGCTTCGACGACCTTCCCGTGCTGCAGCACCGTCCGGGCGACGGCGGACGGTACGTCACCGCCGGGATCGGGGTGACGACCCGGCCGGACGGCTCCGGCGTCAACCTCGGTTTCTACTGCGTACAGGTGGTCTCACCGCACCGGGCCCGGATCTTCCTCGACCCGCGCACCGACGCACATCGCAACCTCCGGGAGTGGACGGCGGCCGACCGGTCCATGCCCCTGTCGGTGTTCCTGGGCGCGAACCCGGTCCACGCCGTCGTGGCGGCCTCCCGGCTCCCCGCCGAGGGCGACGACTACCAGATCGCCTCACGGCTGCTGTGCGAGGACGTCACCGTGCACGGCGCGCCGCCCGTCCCCGGCGACGCCACGCACGTCCTCACCGGCCTGGTACGCGACGAGCGGGAGACGGAGGGCCCGTTCGGCGAGTTCAAGGGCTACTACGTGGAACAGCGGGAAGGGTTCGTCCTCGACCTCACCGGTGTCGCCGCCCGCCCCGGCGCACCGTGGCCGAGCATCGTCGCGGGTGCCGAGTCCGGACTGACCCTGATGAGTTTCCAGAACGAGTACCTGATGTACGCGCACCTGTCCGGACGGGGGATGCCGGTGCGGTCGGTGCGCTACTCGGTCGAGGCGCGCGGCGAGTTCGTCGTGTCGATCGAGACCGACGCCCCCGACCTGGAACTGGTCCGGGAGGCGATGCGGTTCGACGTGCGGTGCAAGCTCGTCCTGTGCGGGCCCGACCTCGGCCACATCGGCCAGGCCCTGGCCACCCACGGGTTCGTCAGCCACCGCGAACCGTACTACCGGAAGGGCAGAATCGAGGGTGAGCGACTGGGCCTCGCGCTGGTCATCCCGCCGAGCGGACGCCCCGTCGAGTACTGACGACGAGTTGAGGACACCGCACACCGTGACCGACCGCTTCTCCCGCATCCTGCCCGTCTCCCTCATGGTGCTGCCCGGCCCGGACGGCACCGTCACCTTCGTGCATCAGCTCAAGGGCCCCTACGCCGGCAACTGGCTGCTGCCGGGGGGTGGTATCGAGCCCGGCGAGTCCGCCGGGCAGGCGGCCATGCGCGAGGCGTACGAGGAGACGGGCTGCCGGGTGGCGTCCTGCTCCCCGTTCGCCGTCTACGAGTTCACCGGGCAGTGGGCCGAAGGCCGCTACCACCTGCTGATGTTCGGCTTCCTCGCGCACGGCACCCACCGGGTCCCCGACGGCTTCGAGGGGCACAACGTGGGTGCCGTGCGGCAGGCGCGCGTCGGCGACCTCCCGTTGCACTCGACCGACCTGCAGATCCTGACCGACGCGGGGCTGGCCTCCTTCGGGGAGACGGAGATCGCCGACGCCCTGGCCGCCGACGGCATCACCATGCACGCCCTGCGGGTGAGCGGGGCCGTGACGGCGCACGCGGCCGCCCCGGGCGGCGAGTGACGTCCCGGCGTCCGGGACGGCGCCGAACCGAATTCATCCGTCCCGGACGCCGGCACAGGTCGTCGACTCCGCATCGGGCCGGTCCGGGATCTCGAACCCGCCGAAGATGAATTGACTCGCATTCAAGCCGGTACGGACCTTGTTTGTGGTCGAGTCGGCCGGGAACCGGCTTTCGCTCGGCTGTACGGTTTCTTGCCCTATCCTTCAGATGATGGCACGCGGACGGCCGTTTCGTGCTGGGCGACCTGGAGAGAATCTCCGCCGCACGAGCCCGGCGCGGCAGTGGGGATGAGAAAGGCCTGCAGTATGGCGCAAGGTATTCGTTTCGTCCTGCTGGGAGCGGTTCGAGCCTATCGGGGTGACGCCGAAATTCCCGTGGGCCCACCACAACAACAAGCCATACTCGCGACATTACTTCTGCGCCACGGGCACGCGGTGTCCATGGCCACCCTCGTCGAGGCCCTGTGGGGGGAGAGGCCCCCGGCCCGCGCCGTGACGACCGTACGGACCTATGCCTGGCAGCTGCGCAGACTGCTGGAGACCGACCTGACGCGACCACTGATCATCGTGTCCGTGGGGGACGGCTACCAGATGAAGGTGCCCCAGACGGCGCTGGACACCTGGCACGCCGAGTCGCTGCTGCGTACGGCGACCCGGGCCCGCGCCGCCGGCGACCGGGAGAAGGCGGCCGGGCTGCTGGACCAGGCTCTGCAGCTGTGGCGCGGCGACCCGCTGGTCGGCGTGCCCGGCCCCTTCGCCCAACGGCATCGCGCGCGGCTCGAGGAACTGCGCAACGCCATCCAGGAGGAGCGGTTCGACCTAGCTCTCGCCGGCGGACAGCACAACATGATCATCCCCTCGCTGTTCGAGCTGACGGCCTCCCACCCCCTGCACGAGGGCCCGCACCGACTGCTCATGCGGGCTCTGTACGCGGCGGGCAGGAAGGCGGACGCCCTGGCCGTGTTCAGCGACTTCAGAAGCAGGCTCGTGACGGAGCAGGGCATCGACCCCGGGGCCGACCTGCTGGCGCTGCAACGCAGGATCCTGGAGAGCGATCCGACGCTGCTGGAAGGGGATCCGTCCCCCGACCGGCACACCGGGCAACGGTCCGGCGCGGCGCGTTCGGGCCCTCCGCGCGGGGGCGAGCCGCCGGAGACCGGCCACGGCCCGGCCCTCGCGTGCCGGGAGGGGAACGGTCCCGCGGTGCCGGTCCCCGCGCAACTGCCGCCCGACCTGCCGGACTTCACCGGACGTGTGTTCGATGTCGCCCAGCTGTACGACCTGCTCATTGCGCCGCGCGGCGGGGCGGCGGTCTCGGTGGCGATCAACGGCATGGGCGGTCTCGGCAAGACGGCCCTGGCGTTCCACGTCGCGCACCGCATCCGTGACGCCTACCCGGACGGCCAGTTGGTCGTGAACCTGCACGGCAACGACGACGTCCCCGCCGAACCTGCCGTGGTGCTGGCCGGATTCCTCGTCGCGCTCGGCGTTCCGGCCGACAAGGTCCCCGCCACGCTCGACGAACGCCGCAAGCTGTTCCGGTCCGTGCTCTCCGACCGGCGGGTGCTCCTGGTCCTGGACAACGCGCGGGACACGGCCCACGTCCAGGACCTGCTGCCCGGTCCGGGCGACTGCGGGGTCATCGTGACCAGCCGGCGGTCCCTCTTCGGAGCGCCCCTTACCTATCAGTTCGGGCTGAAGGCCTTTTCCCCCGGCGAAGCACTCGACCTGCTCGGTGCGGTGATCGGGCAGCCGCGCCTGACGGCGGAGTGGTCACAGGCCCAGAAGCTCGTCAAGGCCTGTGCCTACCTGCCGTTGGCCATCCGGATCGTCGCCGCCCGACTGGCCGCCCGGCCCCTGTGGTCCATCACCACGCTGTCCGCCCGTCTTCGCGACACGGAGTCCCGGATCGCGGAACTGCACGTCGGAGACATCGATGTCAGCGCGGTGTTCGAGGTGAGCCACCGGCAGCTCACGGCCGAACAGGCGCGGGCCTTCGGCCTGTTGGCGGTGGCGCGGATGCCCGAGATGGGGGTGCCGGCCGCCGCCGCGATGCTGGAACTGGAAGAGGCCGCGACGGAGGAACTGCTGGAGTCGCTGGTCGACGCGGCCATGATGGAGTCGCCCCGGCCCGGCCGGTACCGCTACCAGGACCTGCTCGGCATCTTCGCCCGGCAGCGGGCGCAGGACGCCGAGGAGGGCGACGACGCGCTGCGCCGGCTGCTGATGTTCCTGTCGGCCACGGCGTGCAACGCCTTCGGTCACATGGTGCCGGGCGACGCTCTGGCCCAGGTGCTCGGCCCGCTGCCCACGACCGGCCTGCGCTTCTTGGACGTGCACGCGGCACAGGCCTGGAGCACCGAGGAGATGGGGAACATCGCGGCGCTCGCGCTCTGTGTGGCCGACCGGCACACGCCGCGGCGAACCGAGTTGCTCCGCCTCGCCGTCGACCTGCTCATCGCCGTCAGCCCGTTCCACCGGGACGTGCGCGGCGGGCACCTCCTGACGGCCGTTCGCGCGCTGCTGCGCAGGGCCGAAGAGGTCGGCGACCCGCGCACCACCGGCCGGGCTCAGCAGTTGCTGAGCACGCTGGCGCTGCAGGCCGGCTCTCCGGCCGAGGCGGAGCGGCACGCCACTGCCGCGACGGCGGCGGCCCGGCAGGCCCACGACACCGTCATCCTGCGCCAGGCGCTCAACGACCTCGGCCTCGCCGTGCAGTACGCGCACCGCTACGACGAGGCCATCACGCACTACGACGAGGCCATAGCGCTCGCCCGTGAACTGGGCCACCGGTCCGGCGAGGCGAGCACCACCGTCAACGCGGCGCTGGCGCGGTTGCGCAGTGGCCGTGCGGACGAGGCCGTCTCCGCCTGCGAGACGGCGCTCACCCTGCTGCGCGGTCTCGGGGACCACACCGGTGAGGCCTACGCGCTGTACGTGCTGGGCCTGGCCATGCACGAACAGCAGCGGTACGACGAGGCGTTGACGCGGTACACCGAATGTCTGGAGATCTGTCGTGCCTTCGACGCACGGGATCGGGAGGCGTACACGCTCTATCAACTGGCCGAGACACTCTGGGTGGTCGGCCGCACGGAGGAGGCGGTGGGCCACGCGGCGAGGGCGGTCGACCTGTGCGGCGAGATCGGCTCCGTCCGCGACCACGCCCGCGCCCTCATGGTGCTGGGGCGCGTGCGGTCCGACCTCGGACAGACAGCCTCCGCCCAGCGCCACCTGAAACATGCGTGGACGCTCCTCGCCGGCCTCGGCCTGCCGGAGGCAACCGA
The DNA here is from genome assembly GCF_042717095.1 of Streptomyces sp. NPDC058632. Classification (NCBI taxonomy): domain Bacteria; kingdom Bacillati; phylum Actinomycetota; class Actinomycetes; order Kitasatosporales; family Streptomycetaceae; genus Streptomyces; species Streptomyces sp. NPDC058632. The sequence continues at coordinate 22,099 of NZ_JBHXQZ010000051.1, forward strand.
GGCCAAGGAGCTCTTCGAGGCCCTGCTGCCGGACACCACGCCCTGATCCCGGGGCGTCCGCCGGTCAGGTGAGAGAACGGGCCGGGTGCTCAGGAGCCCGTGCTGTTCCACGAGTCGTCTTCTTCCTGGGGAGCCCCGTCGCCGGCGGCGAATGCGCTGCGCGTACGAAGAACGGTACCTCGTGCGGCTGCGGGAAAACAGGATGCGCGCGTCACGGATATTCCCTTCACGGATGTCATTCAAGGTTTTTGTGCCGGAGCGACGTGCCCTGTGGGAAGTGACTTTTTCTACCACAGGGGCCGCGACCCTTACCGCTTGTTCAGTCTCTTTCGGCTCCGCCGGCCGGAAGCCCGCGGTTACTCCGCCGACCGGGCCGAGACCTCACCGGGCCGCGGGATCCGGCCGAAGGCCACCGCGACGGCGGCCGCCGCCAGGCACCCCCACAGCAGTCGGATGCCCGGCACGGCCGTGTGCGCCGAGCCCGCGAGGGCGACGGCCACGAGCGGCCCGAAACTGGCTATCGTCGCGCCGAGTTGGTACGTCACCGCGAGCGCGGAGTAGCGGTGTTCGGGCGGGAACATGTCGATCAGGAGCGCCGAGATGGCCCCGTAGATCGCGGCGTGTCCGATGCCCATGGCCAGAACGAAGGTCAGGATGACCAGCGCCTGGTTGCCCGAGGTCAGCCAGTGCGGCGCCACGAAACCCACCAGCGCGCACACCGCGTATCCGAAGAGGAGGACGGGACGGCGTCCCAGGCGGTCGGACAGCAGACCGGCGACCGGGAGCAGCACGGCCTCCGTGAGCGCGCCGATCAGCAGTCCGTTGAGCACGTCGGTGCCGTGCCCGTGACGCGGGCCCGAGGAGGCGTAGGACAGCAGATAGACCGAGTAGACGCTGACGGTCATGGCCAGTCCGAGGGAGGCGAACGCGCCACGCAGCACGGGCGTCCAGCCCTGCCGCAGCACACCGGCCAGCGGCACCCTGCGCTGCCCCCCGGCATCCCGGACGCGCACGAACTCCGGCGACTCCGCCACCTTGAGCCGGACGAACACGCCCACCACCACCAGGAGAATGGAGGCGAGGAACGGCAACCGCCAGCCCCAGGCCATCATCTGGTCCTCCGGCAGTTGGGAGACCAGCTGGAACACCACGGTGCTGCCGAACAGCCCGAGCGGGAAGCCGCTCGCGGGGAAACTGGTGAACAGACCGCGGCGGTGGAGGGGCGCGTGCTCGCCGCTCATGAGCACGCCGCCGCCCCACTCGCCGCCGAGGCCGATGCCCTGTACCACCCGCAGCAGCACCAGGAGGACGGGGGCCAGGATGCCGGCCTGTTCGTACGTCGGCAGGACGCCCACGAGGAACGTGGCCGTTCCCATGATGAGCAGGGTCAGGACCAGCATGGACTTGCGGCCGATCCGGTCCCCGAAATGCCCGAAGACGATGCCGCCCAGCGGACGGGCGACGAATCCGGCGGCATAGGTGGCGAACGAGGCCAGTACACCAGCCGTGGGCGATTGGTTGGGGAAGAACAACGGCCCGAGCACCAGGGCCGCAGCCGTCGAATAGAGATAGAAGTCGTACCACTCGATGGCACTGCCGATGGTGCTGGCCAGGAGAACCCGGCGGGAGACGGTTCGGTCCGTGCCCGCGGGGCTCTTGGCCGGGGCTTCGATGCTTTCAGCAGCCTTCAACGCCGGCCTCCGAAGGTCTGCGTGGTTCCGTCACCATGGATCGTTTCCCTCTTGTCCGTTGTTCGGGAAGCACACGGCGCGGAAGAGAGGGTGAGGAGCGCGTGTGCGTGGCTCAGGGCCGGTCCGGCGGGCGCGCGGGTGGGGCCGTGAACTCCCGCGCGTCGTCCGGGTGTCGGTCGTCCTCGATCAGCCGGATCACCGAGGTCGGGCAGAGGTGCGCGGCCGTCCGTACCGCGGCGTGCTGAGACGGCGGCGGCGCGGCGTCGAGCAGCAGCACCAGACCGTCCTCGTCCCGCTGGTCGAACACCTCCGGAGCGGCCTCGACGCACTGCCCGCCGCCGCAGCACTTCTCCTCGTCGATCTCGATCCTCACCGCGTTCCTCCCGGTCGTGGTCGGTCGCGCGTGGCGTGGTCCGACGCCAGCGGACGGTGTACGCCGTCACCACGTGACGGGCAGGGCGTTCACCGAGTAGACAACGTTTTCCTCGCGGAAGGAGACCTCCTCCAGGGGAACGGCCAGACGCAGTCCGGGGAAACGCTGGAAGAGCGCCGGCAGCGCGATCTGCAGTTCGACGCGGGCCAGATACTGGGCGATGCACTTGTGCAGGCCGTGTCCGAAGGCCAGGTGGTTGCGGGATTCCCGGCCGATGTCCAGCTCGTCCGGTGCGTCGAAGGCGCCGGGGTCCCGGTTGGCCACGTGGATCGGGAGGATCAGGCCGTCCCCCTCCCGGACGGTGACGTCCCCGATCTCCACGTCGGCCGTGGCCACCCTGCGCAGTCCGACGTGCACGATCGACAGGTAGCGCAGCAGCTCCTCGATCGCCGCGGGTACGAGCTCGGGTTCCGTCACGAACCGGTGCAGCTGGTCGGGGTGCCGCAGCAGGGTGATCACGCTCAGGCCGATCATGCTGGCACTGCTCTCGTGCCCGTTGATGACCAGCAGCGCCGCCATGCCGGCGATCTCCTCCTTGGTCAGCTCTCCTGTGCGCAGGCGGTTGACGACCAGATCGCTGAGCATGTCGTCACCGGGGTTGCGCTCCTTCTCCTCGACGAACTGCATCAGGTATTCGGCGATGTCGGTGCGCGCGGAGTACGCCTGGCCCTCGCTCAGGCGCATGTCGCCGATGGTGGCGGAGTTGGCCTGGAAGAGGCCGCGGTCGGCGTGCGGTATGCCGAGGACCTCGCAGATCAGGTGGGAAGGGAGCGGACGGGCGAAGTGGGCGTGCAGATCGGCCGGACGGGGCTGGCGCTCCAGGCCGTCGAGCAGCTCGTGCGTCAGCTCGATGATGCGCGGGCGCATGCGCTCGATGTTCTTGACCATGAAGGTCCTGGTCAGCGTCCGGCGCACCGCGCCGTACTGCGGAGGATCCATCTGGGTGAAGTTGCCGAGGCTCTGCTTCGGCTCCTCGGGGCGGGGCGAGGGGAATCCCTTTTTCGTGACGTCGGAACTCATGCGGGTGTCACCGAGCACCGCGCGCATTTCTTCGTAACGGGTCACCAGCCATGCCGTCTCTCCATTGGCCAGAGCGACGGAGCGAATCGGGCCTTCGGCCCGCCAATCGGTGTATATGGAGGGCGGATCGAGCGGAGAACCGTCTCGATGAAAAGGAAGTGATGGGGCCGTCGAGTTGCTGCCGGTCACGAGGAAAACACCTCCACGCTGGTCTGCTGACGGGAGTTCGAAGGGCCGGGGAACGGTTCTTCGCCCACCACCATCGTCTCAGTTCGCGAGTCCTGGCAAGCCTTTTCGGACGCATGGTTCAAGGGTCCGCTGAAGGCATGAGAAACATTTTACGTGAGCCCGCCGCACGGAAATCCGGACGTTCGGACGAGGAGATTCCTCACTTGAACCTCGGTCTTCCGTGACGGGCCACCGGCGGAGTCGGGATCTCCTTTCGTCGCCGGTGGCCGGGGGCGGGCAGGCCAAGGACCCGGGTGTCGTCCCGAGCGGCCGCCGGGGTCCGCTGTTCCGGGCCGGCACGTTCTCTCGTGGGGACGGGCGAGACCGCTGGTCGGCCGGGGGCCGGCAGGAGTGCGAGCCGTTCGAGGGCATCTGTGATGTCGCGGGTCCAGGGCCAGTGTGGGCGAGCCGCAGGCGGCGGGGTTCCCGGAGCCGGGCCCGGCCGGTCAGGGCGAGCATGGGCATCACCGACAGGTCGAGGGCGATCCGGACGGTCTTCAGCCAGACCTGGTTCTGCGCGGTGTCGTGCGGGGGAAGGCCGCGCAGGCCGGTCGCCCGTGCGGCCCGGACGCGGTCCTCCGCGCGGGCCCGGAGCCGGTGACGGAGTTCGAGTTCGGTGATCGGCCGGTCGGAGGTGTTGGTGGCGAGGCAGGTGGGACGCATGCCGTCCACGTCCGTGATCCTCGACCGGGCCCCGGGACGGGGCCGTTCCTCGCGGACGATCGACCGCATGCCCTGTGGCCGGCCGTCGAGGAGGTGCCGGTGGGTCCGGCGCTCCAGGCCCCGTCCCCCGCTTCGCCGTCCGGCTCGGCCGCGGGCGTCCAGGCCGACGCGGGCATCTTCGGAACACGCCGGCGAATGGCCTCGGCGATCACCATGCCGGCCGAGCAGGACAGCCGGCGTCCGCGCCGGGCGAACCGGACCGTGAACTCGTGGGTGCCGCCCGCGGGATCACACCGGACGAGGGTCTGCCGTCCCCGCCGGTGCCGTCCGGACCGTGGTCGACGGAGCCCATCAGGGGGTGGTGCCCGTGGGTCTTCTTCCGGGCCGGGGCGGCATCCTGCCCGTGCGAGCGGACGAGGACCAGCACTCCGTCCAGATCCACGGTCACCCGCCCCCCGGCGTCCGGAGACCGGTCGCAGGCCAACGTCCGGACCCGTTTGCGGACTTCGGAACGTGCGGCGCGGACGGCGGCCAGTGCCTCCCCGCCCGCAGCGTCGCGATGTCGGCGAGGTGGTCCCCGCCGAGCGCGACCGCCGACGCGACGTCCAGGAGGATCCTGCCCGGGGCGTGGACGGCCCGCTTCATGAAAGCGCGAGGCCGAACGCGGCGCCCGTCGCGGTCAGGGCTTCGGGACCACCGCGGACGACACGGTCTGCCCGTGCTGCTCGTTCGGGTCGGACCGCAGGTCGTACAGCTCGACCGGGTCCGCGCCGATCGCCCAGATCACCTTCTTGCGGCTGCCGGAGGAGTCGTCCTGGAGCCGGACCGCGGCCAGCGGAGTCAGGTCGGGGTACTGCCCGTCCGCCCGGCGTTCCTCCGGGTAGTAGGTCTCGCAGTACGCGGGCCGGGAGGCGCCGTCCGTCCCGTGGTGGAAGAACTCGGTGAGCGACAGACCGTCGACGTCGCCCGCGTCCATGCCCAGCAGGTCCAGCACGGTCGGCGCGATGTCCACCAGCCGCACCTGGGCGTCGACCTCGACGCCGGCCGGCAGCCCCGGTCCGCCGACGACGAGCGGCACGTGCTGGGTGGCGTCGAACAGCAGACAGCCGTGGCCCTCCTCGTACGGGTGGCCCTGGGTGCCCGCGTGGTCGTTCGGGTACCACCCCGCCAGGTCCTCGCCGTGGTCGGAGAAGCACACGATCAGGGTGTCCTCCGGCGCGTGCCCCATCTCCTCCATGCCCCGCAGCAGGACCTGGAGGTAGTGGTCGCTGTAGGCCACCTCGCCCTCGTAGGGGTTGGCCGCCTCGGGACAGAAGTCCTCGGGGGGCTCGTACGGCCAGTGGGCGTCGAAGAAGTGGGCGAAGAGGAAGAACGGCCCGTCCTGGTGCCGCAGCCACTCCAGGGCGCGCTCCACCACCAGCGGCGCGCGTTTCAGGGCCAGGCCGCGCTTCTTGACGTCCGGGGTCGTCAGCGGGTCGCTCCCGTCGGGCAGACGCGGGATCTCGTCGTCGTAGTGGTCGAACCCGCGGTTCATCCCGTACCACTTGTTCAGCCCCGGACAGGAGACCACCGCACCCGTGGCGTAGCCGGCGGACTTCAGCCGCTCGGCCAGCGTGGTCGCCTCCGGGGCGAGCTGCTCGCGCAGGAGGTGGCGGATGCCGTGCCGGGCGGGCTGCAGTCCGGTGAATACGCTCGCGTGGCTGGCAGGGGTGAACGGCGCCGACGAGACCGCCTGACGGAAAGTGACTCCGCGGCGCCTGAGCGACTCCACGCCCGGCATCTTGCCAGAATAGGCTACATCGGCCCGAACGGTATCCAGGGAGACGAACAGGACATTCCGCATTTATTGCCCTTCCGCGCGTTACTGATCGACCATTGATCGGATATTGATTGGCGCCTCGTACCCTGCCTGATGAAGGGGACGTTCCGCTATGCCCCGCCAACTGAATAGTCCACAGTGCCGCGCGAGTGGAGGTCCGTTGTCGTCCGAGGCAGAAATTCAACTCGATGTACTGGACGAACCGACGCACATGGTCCCGGTCGATTCGTTATCCATTGAGGATTGCCCTCGCCTCGAAGGGGAAGACCTCCAACATACCCAGCTTCTCCTCGCATCCGAAACCGCGTTGCCTCCCATCCTCGTCCACCGGCCCACCATGCGGGTGATCGACGGAATGCACCGGCTGCGGGTCGCCCTGCTGCGCGGGCAGCCGGAGATCGCCGTCCGGTTCTTCGACGGATCGGAAGCCGACGCCTTCGTCCTCGCCGTGCGGAGCAACGCGGTACACGGACTGCCGCTGACCCTGTCGGACCGGACCGCGGCGGCCACCCGCATCGTCACATCCCATCCGCACTGGTCGGACCGGGCCGTCGCACGGGCCAGCGGCCTGTCGCCGAAGACCGTCGCCGCCATCCGCCGGCGTTCGACCGCGGACACTCCCCCCTTGAACGCCCGCGTCGGCCAGGACGGCCGGGTGCGTCCGATCAACGCCGCGGCCGGGCGGGAGCGGGCCGGCCGGCTGATCGCCGCCAACCCCGGTATTCCGCTGCGGGCCGTCGCCAAGGAAGCCGGCATCTCCGTCGGCACCGCTCACGACGTGCGCGAACGGCTGGCCTCGGGGCGCGACCCGGTGCCCGACCGGGTGCGGCCCCCGGGGGGGGCGACCGGGCCGCGGCCCCACCC
>NZ_JBHXQZ010000051.1:28826-58474 GCF_042717095.1 Streptomyces sp. NPDC058632
CCTCTTCCTTTGGTGTTGGGGTGGTTTCTTTTTTTTCATAACCCCCCGGCCCGGGGGGGGCGCCCTGGGGCGGCCCCGCGCCCCGGCGGCCGCACCGAAACGAACGTGCAGCAGTTGCCTGCCCGCCCCGCCCCTCCCGGTGTGCTGCGCGATCGGGCCCGTAACCCGGCCGTTCTCGTGCACCGGTTGCTCAAGGACCCGTCTCTGCGTTCAACGGAGACCGGTCGTACCTTGCTGAGGTTGCTCGACGCGCAGGCCCACGTCATGCAAAGCTGGGACAGGCTCGTCGATGGCGTCCCTCAGCACTGTTCCGAGATCATCGCTGATCTCGCGAACGAATATGCCAAGTTCTGGCACGAGTTCGCGGCGCAATCGCACACCGTCGCGCACGGCGGTGACCGGCAGATCAGCGGTTGAAAACGCAAGGAAAGTCGGCCGAAAAAGGAGTGTCCTGTGGCGCCCAAATCCCTTGCTCTTGAACTGTACGCGAATGCCGATGAACTGATCGACCACCACTTCATGAACCAGATGCGCGAACAGGACGTGACACCGGTTCCGACCGATCCGTCGAAGCCGCGCTTCACGCTCGTCGTCGGCCCGTCACCCTTCACCATGCCGCGTGGCTGGGAGTTCTTCCTCACCTCGCCCTACGAGGGCGCGAGCTACATCTCCACGGTGTTGTTCAACGCCGGCTACCCGGTGAAGATCATCGACGTCCGGTACGACCTCGACCCGCTCAAGACGGCGTACGACCAGATCATCGGCGACACCGATGTACTGGGTGTGTGCACCTTCGAGGACAACTTCCCCTTCTGCCGCGAACTGATGGCGAAGGTGCGGGAGTCGGCGCCGGACATGCCCATCATCGTCGGCGGCTCGCTCGCCACCTCCGTCCCGCACGTGTTCATGAAGAAGACCGACGCGGACATCGTCGTCGTCAGCGAGGGCGAACTCACCATCCTGGAACTGATGGAGAGCTACACCGCCGGCAAGTGGTCCCGCGATCTGCCCAACATCCGCGGCATCTGCTACCGCACCCCGGAGGGCGAGCCGAAGCGCACCCGGCCGCGGGGCCAGATGATGGACCTCGACGCGCTGCCGAGGATGCGGCTCGACCTGTGGCCGCAGTACCACAGCCCGATGGGCATGCAGCCGCAGATCATCTCCTCCTACAGCCGCGGCTGCAAGATGGACTGTTCCTTCTGCTACCGCACGACTCCCCAGGTCAGGGCGAAGTCGCCGGAGAAGATGGACCGGGACATGGACTGGCTCAAGAGCCAGTACGGGATCGACTTCTGCTTCTTCGTCGACCTGACGTTCAGCTCGCACCGCAAACAGACCCTCGAGATCTGCGACGTCATCAAGGACCACGACATCCGCTGGACCTGCCTGACCCGCTGCGCGGACATGGACGTCCCCAGGATCAACGCGATGCGGGACTCCGGCTGCGACATCATCCTCTACGGTGTGGAGTCGCTCGGCACCGACGTGCTGCGCGAGGCGCGCAAGGGCAGCAGCGAGAACCTGACCGTGCGGGCGATGCGCACCACGTTCGACGCCGGGGTGCGGTTCGGCTCCCTGCTCATCGTGGGCCTGCCCAACGAGAGCGAGGAATCGCTCAACCACATGGTCGAGTTCGCCGAGACCTACAACCACGTGACACGGGTGAAGTACCTCTCGGCCATGCCCGGCACCACCGTCTACAAGCAGGCGATCGGCTCGGGCCTGATCCGCTCCGAGATCGACCACCTCAACTGGCTCTCCGTCGAACAGGCCCTGCACGAAGACGAGTTCCTCAACGTCAGCGGGCTGTCGGAGCAGGTCTGCCGAGACGCGTACAAACGCATCTACGACGCCTACCAGCCCGGCCCGGTCATGGAGTTCCGTCACTTCCCCGAGGGCTTCGAGTACTTCCACCCGCAGCCCGACGACGGTCAGGCGCGCTCCACCGACTACGCCGGCACGAAGTGGCGGAGCGAGTTCAGCTCCGCGGCCGGTCCGCTGGCCCCCGGCTCCGACCGGTTCACCCTCGACAAGTGCGCCGACCCGGAGGTCGCGGCGGCGGGCAGCAGCCTGATGGAGTGCGGTGCCAAGCGGATGGAGAAGCTGACCACCGTCGGTGAGGTATGACGGCACCCGGAGCCGAGAGCCCCGTCCTGATCATCGGCACCGAGCGGTCCGGATCGAACCTGCTGCGGCTCATCCTGGAGTCGCACTCACGGATCACCGTTCCGCACCCGCCGCACTTCATGAGGTACCTCGCTCCACTCGCCGGTTCCTACGGGGACCTGGCACAGGCACACAACCGTGCGCGGGCCGTGGGTGACGCCCTCGGCCTGCTGCACCGGCACATCCACCCGTGGCCGCACCCGGTCCGTGCCGGCCGGATCGTCGCCGAGCCGGCCGGACCGGGGCTGTTCGGGATCGTCGCGGCGATCTACGAGCAGCACAGGGCCGCCACGGGCAAGGCGCGCTGGGGATGCAAGAGCACGTTCATGGTCGCCCATGTCGCGGACGTGCTGGAGGTCTTCCCCGACGCCCGGTTCGTCTGGCTGGTCCGGGACCCGTGCGACGTCGCCTCCTCGGCGAAGCGCGCGGTCTTCGGACCCAGCCACCCGTACCGGATGGCCCGACTGTGGCGCGCGCAGCAGGAGATGGCGCGTGCCGCGCTCGACGCCCACGGTCCGGGCGTGGTGCACCTGCTGCGCTACGAGGACCTGGTGTCGCGTCCGCAGGAGGAGATCGGCAGGCTCTGCGACTTCCTCGGGGAGAAACCGGAGCCGGACATGCTGCGGCACCACACGTCCGCCGCCGCACGGCAGACGGCCGCTCTCGCCGACGCGTGGCGCAAAGCGGGCCAACCGGTCACCGTCGACCGGATCGGAGCCGGCCGGCGCGGTCTGAGCACCCGCGAACGTCTGTGGGTGGACAAGGTGACCGGACCGGTGAAGCAGTCGCTCGGCTATCCGGTCGACGCGCGGGCCGCTGCCGTCCCCGATCCGGGGCGGCCGGCGCTCGCGCTGCGTTCGGCGTGGCTGCGAGCCGGCATCGAGTACCGCTCGATGCGCGAGGACGACAACCACCGCGCCCGGCTCCGCCGGGACGCCTATGTCCGATGGCTGCGGGTGAAGGCCCGGATGCGCGGCGGGCTCCGGGCGCCCGTGCGCCGCATCGCCCCCGTCGCGCGGGGCGAACCGCTCTGAGACCTGCCCGCGCCTGCCCCTCCCCGGCTCTGCCCCCACCTCGACCGTGCACGGGGAGAGCCACCTCGAGTCGACCGCTTGGAGTCGCGTTGACGATCAGCCGGCACGATGTCACCCACCACTTCGCCCTGCGGGCCGCCACCTACGACCGGTCGAGTTCCTGGTGCACCGACAGTGAACTAGGCGACGTCCTGCTGGACATGACCGCGCCCAGGCCGGGGGACCGCGTGCTCGACGTGGCCTGCGGCACCGGACTGGTGTCCCGCCTCTTCACCGGGCGGGTCGCCGAAGTGGTCGGGGTCGACGTCACCGAGGAGATGGCCGACCAGGCAAGACCGCACCTCAGCCGGCTGGTCGTGGCACCGGCCGAGAAACTGCCCTTCGAGGACGACGAGTTCGACCTGGTCGTGTGCCGCCAGGGCGTGCAGTTCATGGATCTGCCCGCGGCGGTGGAGGAGATGGTCCGGGTGGTGCGGCCCGGCGGCCGCGTCGTGATCATCAACCTGTGCGCGTACGACGAGCGGGACCGCGACGAGTACTTCGAGATCCTGCGGCTGCGCAACCCCGTGCGCAGGCACTTCTTCCTCCCCGCCGACCTGACCGATCTGCTCCGCGAAGCGGGCTGCGACAGGCAGGAGGCCCGTTCGTACGTGTCCGTGGAGGACGTCGACGTCTGGTCGGACAACGGCGCCATCGAGGAGGAGCGCCGGGAGGCGATCCGCGCGGTCTACCGAGGAGCCTCGGCCGAGTTCCGTGCCCTGCACGCCGTCCGCGAGGCCGACGGCCGGTTCGTCGACCACATGCTGTTCGTCCTGGCGGCCGGGACCAAACCGTCCGCCCCCGCGGCGTCCTAGGGCGTCGTGCGCACTCCCGCGCGTGACGGGGGCGAGGCCGACGATCCGACCATATGTTCCGCGGCCGTCCCGGCTGCGGCCCCGCGGCGCCGTACCCGTCGCTCCCGGCATCCGGGAGAACCGGAACGCCGCCGCGCGGGGACCACACCGGGTGCCTCGCAGAAAACGCACGAACCACATGAACCACATCCGGCCCACGGGCCGCCCGACAAGGTACGGAGATCCATGGCGCATCTGAGTGACGGCCTCGCCGCCGACCTTCGGTCGGCCATCGCGGCGGAGGCGACGGCCACCCTGCGATACACCTACTTCGCCCAGATCGCCGAGGTCGAGGGCCACACCGAGATCGTCCAGCTCTTCACGGAGCTGGCCGAGAGCACCCGCTGCGTCGTCCACGGCCATCTGGACGTGCTCCGCGACGCCACCGCCCCCGGCCAACGGAGCGACATCGGGGACACGCCGCTGAACGTGGCCTCGGCGGTGGTCGGCGCGCTCCAGGACGCCGGCGAACTGTATCCGAGGCTGGCCACCTCCGCCCACGCGGAGGGCCACGCCGACGTGGCCAGCTGGCTCACCACCCTGACCGCGCTGAAGAAGCGGCACACCGCCCGGTTCGACACGGCGCTGACGAATCTGACGGGTACCTCGGGCACGGACCCCCTCCCGACGCCCCACGGAGCGACCGATGACTGACGACCTTCTCGCCGCCGCCCCGCCTGCGGCGGACATGCGGTACGACGCCTCCGCCATCGTGGTGTTCTCCGGCCTGCAGGCCGTACGCCGCAACCCCTCCATGTACATCGGCTCCACCGACGCGGACGGTCTGCACCACCTGGTGTACGAACTGCTCGACAACGCCGTGGACGAGTACGAGGCCGGCCACTGCCGTGCGCTGTCGGTGACGCTGCGCGCGGACGGCTCCTGCGCCGTCGAGGACGACGGCCGGGGCATCCCGGTCGACCCCCACCCGGACACCGGCCGGCCCGCCTGCGAGGTGGTGCTCACCACGCTGCACGCCGGCGGAAAGTTCGGCGGCAGCTCCTACGTCCACTCCGCCGGTCTGCACGGCGTCGGTCTGTCCTGCGTCAACGCCCTGGCCCGCTCGCTGCGCGTGGACATCCGCCGCGACGGCGTCCACCACACCCAGGAGTACGTCCGGGGCGAGGCGCGCACCGAACTGACCGACGTCGGCACCACGGAGCGCCGTGGCACCACCATCACCTTCCGCCCTGACCCGGAAATCTTCGACACCTGCGACTTCTCGGCGCGGATCATCGGCGAGCGGCTCCAGGAGATCGCGTTCCTGCACAGCGGGCTCACCGCCCGGCTGGTGGACGAACGCAGCGGCACGGTGGCCGAATACAGCTTCGACGGCGGGGTACGGGCCTTCCTCGCCCATCTCAACACCGACGCCCTCGCCGTCCACCCCGAGCCGGTGGTGGTGTCCCACGTCGGCGAGACGGTCTCGTTCGACCTCGCCTTCCAGTGGACCGAGGGCTACACCGAGGAACTGCGCAGCTTCGTCAACGGGGTCCGCACCGACCAGGGCGGCGCCCACGTGGACGGCATCCGGGCCGCCCTCGCCGCGGTGATCAACCGGTACGCCACGGCCCACCACCTGCTGGACACCCGCACCGGTGAGCGGATCACCACGGTCGACATCCTCGAAGGGCTCACCGCGGTGGTCTCCTTGCGGATGGTCAGCCCCAAGTTCGACGGACAGACCAAGAAACGGCTGCAGAACCCCGAGGTCAGCAAACTCGTCCAGGACGTCGTGGATGCCGAATTCACCCGGATCATGGAGGCGGACGAGGGCTTCGGCCACCGCGTGGTGGCCCGTGCCCTGGACGCCACACGGGCCCGGCTCGCCGCCCGCCTCGCCAGCCGCACCGCCCGCCACCAGCGGCGCGAGCTGGACATCGACTACGGCGTCTACCAGCGGCAGTTCGGCATCCGGTCGAAGAACTGGCACGACTCGTGCACCTGGCTGACCGACGAGGAACTGCTCGCCAAACACGCCGAGATGTGCGACGTGCCGGCGGACGCCCGCATGCTCGACGTCTGCTGCGGCAGCGGCGTCGTCGGTGCCTCGTTCAAGGGCAGGGTCGGGGAGACGATCGGCCTGGACCTCACCCCGGAGATGGTCGCGCTGGCCTCGACCCGGCTGGACCGCGTGGACCAGGGCACCGTCTACGACCTGCCCTATCCCGAGGCGTCCTTCGACCTCGTGGTCACCCGTGAGGTGCTGCACCTGCTGCCCCAGCCCGAGCGTCCGGTGTCGGAGATCTTCCGCGTGCTGCGGCCCGGCGGGCAGTTCATCGTCGGCCAGATCGTCCCGTTCGCCGACGAGGACGCCTTCTGGATGTACCGCGTCTTCAAGAAGAAGCAGCCCCTGCTGTACCAGATGTTCCGCGAAGCGGAGTTCCGCTCCCTGCTGGTCGACGCCGGCTTCGTCGACGTGCGGATGACGGAGTACCTGCTGTGGGAGTCCATCGACCAGTGGATCGACACCCACGAGACGACGCCCGCGCACCGCCAGGAGATCCGGAGGTTGTTCTACGAGGCGCCGCGCGAGGTCCGCGAGGTGCATCCGTTCGAGATCCAGCCCGACGGCTCCATCCGCGACCAGTGGCGGTGGTGTGTCTACTCGCTCAGGAAGCCGTGGTGAAACCCGTATGACCCTGCCCGTGCACGCCACCGATGTGTCCGACACGCTCCACAGACTGCACGACCGGCTTGCGGAGCTGCGTGCCCTGCGCCACAGCGACGTGCGGCGGTTCTCCACGCAGGTCCGCTCCGTCCTGGTGGTCGCCTCCAGTTCGCGCGGGGGGTCCAGCATGGTCACCGAGACCCTGCGTGCCTCACGGGCACTCGTCCACCTCCAGGCGGAGATCAATCCGTTCCTGCGGCTGGCCGGGCTGGGCTTCCCCGACAGCGGCAGCGGTTCGGACCTGCTCGACGCGTCCCACGCGGCGGCGCTCACGCCCGCCGCGCGGGAGCTGCTCGACGAGGAACTGGCGCGGGACGTCGGCACGGTGGCCGACCTGCCCGACGCGGAGCAGTTCTCCCTCGACGTGGCGTGGCGGTTCGCCGTGCAGTGGCCGGAGCTGTCGCTCAACCCGCTCACCGTGGCCGAACGGGTGCGTCACATGCCGCCGGGCATCCCCTCGTGGGATCCCGCGGCGGTCACCATGACCGTGCTGCGCGACCTGCACCGGCAGGGCGTGCCGGTCTCTCCCTGGTACTACGACCTGCCGCGGGACGTGCTGCGCCACGAGGCGTTCGGCACGCCCTCGCCCCGCGCGCCCGGCCGGCTCCTCATCGAGGAGCCCCCCTTCGTGCTGGCCCGGCCCTGGCGCCGGGCGGAGCCGGCCGACCTGCGCGACAAGACACTCGTGATCAAGACGCCCAGCAACGCCTACCGGCTGGATTTCCTGCGTGCGCTGTTCCCCCAGGCCCGGCTGCGTGTCCTGCACCTGACCCGCAACCCGGCCGCCGCGGTGAACGGCATGTACGACGGCTGGCTGCACAACGGTTTCCACGCCCACCGGATGACCGTGCCCCTGGCCATCGCCGACTACGTCGAACGATGTCCGGACAACCGCTGGTGGTGGAAGTTCGACCTGCCGCCGGGGTGGCAGCAGTACACCGACGCGCCGCTGCCCCGGGTGTGCGCCTTCCAGTGGCGCAGCAGCCACCAGGCGATCCTGGACGATCTCGAGCGCACCCGCACCGACAGCCTCACCCTGCGGTTCGAGGACCTCATCAGCGGACCGGACGGACGCATCGCGTCGTTCGAGCGGCTGGGCGACTGGCTCGGCATCCCACTGGAGGGCGAGTTCCGGCACGCGGTCCACCACGGCATCGCACCCGTGGTCGCCACCGCGCGGCCCCGGGCCGGCCGCTGGCAGGAACGCACGGACCTGATCAAGCAGACGTTGGACGCGCCCACCCTCCAGGTCGCCGACCGGCTCGGATACGCCGACGCCGACGGCTGGATCTGAACGGATCCGTGGCCGGGCTCGTTCGTGTGACGTGGTGGCGGGGGACACCCCGGGCGGTGCAGGTGCCAGGTGCTGCTGCGTCCATGACCGGTGCGTCCGGAGCCTTCCGCCGCCGTGTCACCGGTTCTGCGCGACCGCGGGCACGGGTGGGGCGCGGGACGTACGGGCCGCGGGGACCGTGCCTGCGGCAGCCGTGAGCAGGGTGAGAACAACGACCACCGGCACAAGGCGGTCCGTGGAAACGCTGAACGGCGCGGCCGTCGCGACGACGCGGACCACCGGCCACGCGTAGGGCCGGGCGAGGGCCACGCCGAGCACGGCGCCGAGTGCCCCGTGGATCGCGCGTTCCACCGTGACGGTGAGGTGCGCCGATGCAGCGGTGAGGCCGAGGGCACGCAGCAGGCCGAACCCGCGCCGTGCGTTCCACGACGAAGAGACGGCGGTGGCGACGACGGCGACGAGAGCCGAGGCGGCGACGGCCGCAGCGAGGAGAAGGAGACCGGGGCCGGACTGCCGCCCGCGGACGCGGCGGCCTTCTTCTCCCCCGAGGCCCGTACGGCCTCCCCGCTGCGCATCGCGGTATGTGCCTTCCCGCTGCGGAGGCCGCAGCCTGACATGAGGTCGATGACGAGCCGGAGCCCGTCGCTGGAAGGATCTTCTTCGCCGACGCGCGCCATGAACACGAAGGCGGCGAGAATGGGTACAACGGCGAAGCGAAGGTGAGGAGCATGCCCGGTTCTCCTGTCGTCGGGGCCGACGGTTTTGAGCACGCGCTTCCAGTGACCGGCTGGGCAACCGGTGGAGCAGCACGGCGCGGCCGGCCGATGCGCCTGGGCCATGGCTCTCGACGGCAGCGGTACGAGCCTCCCGCGTGCTTCCCCGGCCGTGGCCGTCTGCCCGAGCGGGTCTGCGCGTGCTTCCTCGTGGGCACTGCGGCAGCGCGAGGGGGCGGCCTCACCGTGGCGGTACGAGCGCGGTGCCCGGTGGTCCTCGTACGTGGTGACAAGGCAGGACCTGAACGAAGTGGCCGAGGACGTGCCGGTGCCCGAGTGCACCGCTCCGCGGTCGAAGGGCCCGCACGCGGTGTGCTCACGGAGCGTGCCGCCGCGGCTTCCACCCGCACCGGACGTGCTGCCCCGGGCCACTCCAGCGGACATGGCGGGAGCCGGCCATGCACAAGGACAGGGGAAGCCCGTGCCCACACCATGACACGACAAGTCCGGGCCCGGTGACGTGCCCGTGACGCGGGCCCGCATCGATCACCGGATCGCGGTCGAAGGCCCCGCGGTGGGTGTGATCTGCCGCGACGGCCGGGCAGTGGGGCTGCATCACCGCGACGGCAGTGACCATCGGGCCCGCCGACGGAAGGGATGCCCGGCCTCCGCAAGGACTTACGAGGCCCTGTCCCTCCGCGGCGACCGCTCCGACGGCGTGGCGGACACCGGAGAGTGCCCCAGGAGGAGTCATGACACCCACAAGCCGGCATGACGAAGAACTCGGACCGGTTGTCGCAGGCGTCGACGGCTCCGCGTCGTCGCGGGCGGCGGCCCTGTGGGCGGCGGGCGAGGCCGACAGGCGGGGACAGCATCTGCGGCTTGTCTCCGGGGCGGATCTGGACCGGCTCAGCCGCTTCGCCGCGTTCGAGACGACCGAGCGCCTGCGGGAAGCGGGGGGCGCGCATCTGGCCGAGGCGCAAGAGGTGGTTCACGGGCGCTTCCCGGGGCTGCCGGTGGAGCGCGAGCTGAGCGACAAGAACGCGGTGGCGGCTTTGCAGGAGGCGGCCGCCCCCGACGCGACCGTCGTCGTCGGCAGCAGGGGCCTGGGGGGCTTCCCCGCTCTGTTGCTCGGCTCCGTGAGTCTGGCTGTCGCCGGGCATTCCTCCGTCCCGGTGGTCGTCGTACGAGGCCGGACCGACCGGCCCGACACGGGAGTCGTGGCTGCCGCCGTCCGGGACGAGACGGACGCCGACTGGGTGTGGCGGGCGGCAGCCGAGGCGGAGCTGCGCAAGGGAGCGCTGCATCTGGTCAACGTGTGGAACCCCCTGTCCCACGTCGGGCACATGGTCACCGCGCCCGGCGACCTGGGCGACATCACGGAGCAGGGACGGGCCAGGACCGACGCCCTCGCTGCCGTGGTCCGCCGAAGCCACCCCACCCTCGCGGTCACCACCGAGGCCGACGTGGGCACCGCAACCGCCGCCGCGCTCATGGACGTGTCCCGTCGCGCCGATCTGCTGGTGATGGGGGCCCGAAGGCGGTTCATGGGCTCGGGGCCGGCCCTCGGCCGTCTGGGACACGCTGCTCTGCATCACGCCCGGTGCCCGGTCGAGATCGTGCCCCTACCGGGTGAGCCGGACCAGGAGGAATCATGGCGGTAGCAGGGGTCCGCGACGAGATCCTTGTCGGAGTGGATCCGAAGGACTCGTTCCGCCCGGCTCTGACGTGGGCCGCTCGGGCCGCCTCGCTGAGAGGTGTCGCCGTGCGTCTCCTGCTGTCCCTGCCGCCCTTGCACAGCACCCACCATGTGGATGTTCAGCCCCACCACGAGGCACTGCGGATGGAAGGCGAGAAAGCCCTGTCGGCTGCCGTGGAGACGACAAGAGCACTCGCCCCCGACGTTGCGGTGACTGCGGTTCTGTTCGACGGCATGCCCGCTGCGGTGCTGTGCCAGGAAGCGCAAGGGCGCGCTCGCCTCGTCGTGGTCGGATCCCGTCGGCTCACCCGTCCGGAGGAAGTGTTCAGCGCCGGCTCGGTGGTCGTGCCGGTCAGCGCGCGTGCGGACTGTCCGGTGGTGGTCGTCCGGGAGGCGGGGCACGCCGGACAGACGCCTCCGCGGCTGGTCGTCGGGGTCGACGGCAGCAGCAGTTCCCGGTCGGCCGTCGACTTCGCGGTCCAGGAGGCCGGCCTGCGCGGCGCGACCGTTCACGCCGTGTGGGTGTGGCCGGAGCACGTGGCCTGGCCGACCGGTCTCGGCGACGAGCGGGCCGGTCTTCTCGAGCGGCACCGGCTCCTCGCAGAAACGGTGGCAGGGCTGGGGGAGCGGCACCCCGACGTGGGGATCACCCAGGAGGTTCTGCGCGGTCATCCCGTCGAGGAACTCGCACGTGTCTCGGCGACGGCTCAGGCCGTCGTGGCGGGGCGCCATGGGCGCGGTGGATACAGCGGCATGAGGCTGGGGTCCGTCGTGCACGGGTTGCTCCACCGGGCCGAGTGCCCCGTCGTCGTGGTGCCCTCGGCCTGAGACCGTGCTCCTACCGGACCGGGACCTGCTCGCCCGACAGCGGCCCGAATGTTCCCACGGCGTCACGAGATCCGGGGACCGAATGCCGTGGGCTCGCCGGACTCGCCCTGCCCGTCGTGAGGAGCCGGGACCTCCGTCACCTGCTGTCGCTGACCTCCGTTGCGGAGAGTGCGGCCCGGCCGGCCTCCGGACGGGCGACCGGTACGCGGAATGGAGAGCAGGAGACGTGACCGAGCCCGACGGTGTGGAAGAACCGGCACGTTCCCCTACGGGCTGCAGGATCCCCGGGACGTGGGCACCCTGCGGCTCGCCGTGGCGATTCTGTGCGTGGTGATGCTGAACGCCGCTATCGGCTTCGCACCGGAGTACTCCGCCGAGCGGACGGCGGAGTCGTTGCAGGCGATGGTCAGACACACCTGCCGGGTACTGCGCGACGGGGAGAGACGGGAACTGCCCTCGCGGCAGCTGGTGCCCGGAGACGTGGTCGTCCTGGAGGCCGGGGACGCGGTGCCGGCCGACTGCCGTCTCGTGGAGGCACACGAGGTCTCCGTGAACAACGCGGCGCTGACGGGTGAGAAATCCATGCCGCCTTCCAGCGGGGGCCCGCCCTCCGCCGAGTGGCCGGGGCGCCGCGCGGACGGCCTCGACGGAGTGGCCGGCCCACATGCCCGGCAGCCGCCGGATCCCGTGCTCCTCCACGGGCCGCAGCACTTCGTCCGTGTCGGAGCGATCAGCCTGCCGGCAGCACCAGCGTGCAGGTCTCTCCCGGTGCGACCGTGACAGCCCGGTCTGCCAGTACCACGCGGATCGGTGACTGTTCCGAGTCGGGCACGTCGATCCGCAACCGTCCGCTCCGCAGCCGCACACCGACACCCCAGTGACCGCGATAGCGCAGTGAGAATCCGTACTCGGACAGTGTCGGAAGCGGCGCGGGGTCCAGCCACAGCGCGTCCTCGCGGGTCTCCAGTCCCGTCAGGCCGCGCTGCACCAGGTCGAGGGTCCCGGCCATGGCACCGAGGTGAATGCCCTCACCGGTCGTGCCGCCCTGGAGATCGGCGACGTCCGACTCCAGGGCCTCCCGGCAGTACCGCCATGCCTCGGCCCGTCTGACCCGGGCGAGGACCCAGCCGTGGACGAGCCCGCTGAGGGTGGAGCCGTGGCTGGTGCGCCGCAGGTAGTAGTCGACGGTCCTGCGCCAGATCTCGTCGTCCATCGCGTACCCCAGGCGCCGGAACACCCTCCGCAGCTCCGCGGGGGAGAAGAGGTAGCCGAGCATCAGGACGTCAGCCTGCTTGGAAGCCTTGTAGCGGTTGACCGCGTCGCCCTCGGACTCCAGTATCCGGTCCAGCCTCCGGATGCTGTCGTACCGCCGACGGTAGCCGTCCCAGTCCAGCTCGGCCAGGTCGCCGTAGCCTTCGAACTGGCTGATGACGCCCTGGTGGCAGGGCACGCGCAGCCGTCGGGACACCTCTTCCCACTTCAGGAGTTCGTCGCCGTCCAGCCCCATGCGGTCGAACAGTTCCTCCCGGCGCCACGAGGGGAGCCGGCGCACGAGCTCCAGGGCACGGCCGAGAACCCAGGCAGCGGTGACGTTGGTGTACGCGTTGTCGTCCAGGCCGGGCCGGACGGAGTCCGGGTAGCTGTCGTGATACTCGTCGGGGCCCACCACACCACGGATGCGGTAACGGCCCGTCCCGGGGGCGGACTCCGCGGTGTCCGCCCAGAAGCGGGCGATGTGCAGCAGCATCTCCGCCCCCTCGGTGTGGAGGAACCTGGTGTCGCCGGCCGCCTCGCAGTACTGCCACACGTTGTAGGCGATGGCCGAGCCGACGTGGTGCTGAAGCCGGGAGTGATCCGGCAGCCAGCGCCCCGAGCGGGGGTTGAGATGCAGCTCCTGGGTCTCCTCACGACCGTCGCTGCCGCTCTGCCACGGGTACATCGCCCCTGCCCGGCCGGCTGCGGCCGCCGCCCGGCATGCCTGCGGCAGACGCCGGTGCCGGTACATCAGCAAGGCCCGGGAGACCTCCGGAAAGTGCAGGTTCAGGTACGGCAGCACGAACAGCTCGTCCCAGAACACATGTCCCCGGTACGCCTCGCCGTGCAGCCCTCGGGCGGGCACTCCCACGTCCAGTTCCGCGGTGTGCGGTGACAGCGTCTGCAGGACGTGGAACTGGTGCAGGCGCAGGACGTGACCGGCCTCGCCGGGCACCTCGACCTCCGCCCGCCGCCACAACTGCTCCCAGGCGGCGGCGTGGGAGGCCATGAGTGCGGGGAAGCCCGGGGCCACGGTCACCCGGTCCACGGCCGCATCGAGCGGGTTGGAGATCGCCGTGTCGCGTGAGGTGTGCAGCGCCACGGTCTTCTCCACGGCGACGGCCCGGCCCGGGGCGACGCGGACCACGAGGCGATGCGCGGCACGCCGACGGGCGGGGCGCAATCCCGAAGAGACGGGCTGCTGCCCGGGGACGACGGTCCGGGCAGCCATGACGACCGTGATGTCGGAGGCGCTGGTGCGGCAGCGCAGCCACACCCTGTCGGGCTCCTCCCTCCCCGTTTCCACCTGCGTCAGGTGACGGCGGTTGAGAGCCCGGTAACGGTGTACGTTGCCGTTGATCACACCGCCGTCCAGGGCGGACTCGATTTCGATCTCTCCCGACCAGTCCTCGGCCGTGAAGACCGTCCGCAGCGCGGCCAGATGAGGGTGCCTCATGTGTACGAGGCGGATCTGCTCCACACCCACGACGCCCGCGTCGTCCCGGTAGCGAAGCGTGCGGGTCAGTGTGCCGCGGCGCAGGTCCAGAGTGTGCCGGTGGTCGAGCAGGGCGCAGGTGTCCGGGGAGAACCACGGCCCCCAAGGTCCCTCGGCGGGACGGCAACGGAACCGCAGGAGCAGCCAGTTCGGCAGGTTGACCAGATCCTCGTTGGTCACCCGCTGCCCCGCCACGGTCGACTCCAGCCGGTTGTAGCAGCCGGCTGCGTAGGTACCCGGGCAGTGCACCACGCCCGCTCTGCTCTCGGGCACCGCGCCGCGGGTGGCGAAGTAGCCGTTGCCGAGGGTGCACAGCGCTTCACGCAACCGTTCGGCAGCGGGGTCGTACCCCTCGTACTCCCACGTCCACGCCGACATCCGCAGCACTCACTCCTCTTCTCCCACGAGGCGGCCCACGGGCCGGTGCTCAGGCTCGCTGAGGGACCACGGCGACCGGGCACCCGGAGTGGTGCAGCAGGGCGTGGGCGGTGCGGCCGAGCTGCAGACCGAAGTGGCCGCGCCGCCTCACGGCGCCGACGACGATCAGGTCGGCTCCGGCTGCCGCGTCCAGGAGAACCCGGTGGGCAGGGCCTTCGACCGGCCTGCGGTGGACCTCGACCCGGGGGTGGTCCCGTACCCCCTCGTGCAGCGCGTCGGTGAGGTTGGCCGAGGCGCGTTCCTCGCGGGCACCGGCGGCATCGTCAGCGAGGAGGGGATGGTCCACGTGCTCGTGAGCCGGGCTGCGCCAGGCCCGCACGGCATCAAGGGCACAGCCGCGCGCCTCGGCCTCCTGGAAGGCGAACCGTACTGCGCCCGAGCCCGTGGTCGAGTCGCCGACACCGACCACCACCCGACCGAGAAGGCCCTGCCGGTTGCGCTCCGAGCCACGGACGACGAGGACCGGACACCATGCGCGGGCCGCCACCGTGAGACTGACCGATCCCAGCAGCAGCCCGGCCATCGCGCCTCGGCCGCGTGAGCCCGTGACCAGTGCGTATGCCTCGCGCCCCGCCTGCAGCAGCGCGGCCCCGGCATCGTCGGGCAGCACATCGCCCGACACCTTCACCTCGGGATCGCGCAGCCGGGCACGTTCCAGGCTCGAGGCGATGATGTGCTCCGCCATGACCTGTTCGGCGGGGTGACCGGTCCTGAGGGAGGGGCGGGCTCCTTCGTAGCGTTCCCACAAGGAGGCGTGGATGAGGCGCACGGGCACGCTGAGGCGTACCGCTTCGTCCACCGCCCAGTCCACTGCCTGAAGGCTGCAGTCCGACCCGTCGACGCCTACGACCAGCGGGGGTTCCATGGTGCCCCTCACCTTCCCTCCTGTGCGGGCGATGACAGACCCCCTGCCCATACAGTCGCACCGCCCGCGGACCGCCGCAGCCGCAGCGACCTGCCGAAAGTCTTTCCGGCCCCGAGACGTACGACCACCGGGGCCGGCGATCGGGTCCGGCGAACGGGTCCGGCGGTTCGCAAAGGGCCGGCTCGAAGGCGCATCAAGGCTGGATGTCAAGTACGTCCGGCACCGGTCGGCGTGGTGTGACGGGACCTGTGGGGCCGTACCCGAGGCGCAGCACGATCTGTGCGTGGCCTGCGCCCGACACGGGGTCGCGCAGGGGCCAGCGCAGGTCGCCCCACTCGAGGGCCTGGGTGGCGAAGGAACTGGACAGGCCCTCCAGGGTGGCCAGCAGCAGGACGCGCTCCATGGCCTGCCCGGCGCTCAGCCAGTCCTCGGGGCCGTCCCGGACCGTGCTGAGGACGGCCAGCTGCGGCGTCCGTTCGAACTCGGCGCTGCCACGGCCCGCCACCGGCCTGGGCCCGGCGAAGTCGCGCATGGGGGCCTTGCCGCCCCGTTTGCGTGGTCCGAAGGCGTAGCCGGGCACGCCGTCCGGGACCTTCCCCTCGGACGGGGCGTCGATGCGGGTCCACCGCGCCAGGTCCTCGTCGCTGCCGCGGTCGGAGAGGTTGCGTGCCTCTGCCTCCTCGAGCAGCCGCAGCACCTCGTCGAGGTGCCACGAGGACGGGAAGGCCAGCATCGCTCCCTCGTGGCGTGCCGCGCCGACGAGGGCCGCGCGCACCTCCTGGGGTATCTCCGTCTCGTCGAACGGGAAGCGGCTGCTGTGCCTCCGGGGAATCGCCGGGTACAGGGGGGCGAGGTCGCTTTCACCGCTCCCGAGTCCGCTCAGCCGCACCGAGGCGAGCAGCGCCGGGTCGGCCGGGTCGGGCAGCAGACGAATCGCCGGGTGCAGGCCCTCGTGGACCGCCGCGACCCGCAGGTTCAGCAGAGCGGCGCCACAGCCGAGGTGCAGGGCGCGGCGGTCCGGGTCGGCGTGCGGCAGGACGCGGTCGGGATCCGCTCGCAGGTGGAGGGTGTGGCTGCCCCGGACGTAGCAAAAGCGCCACGGCTGGACGTTGTGCATCGACGGCGCGGCAGCGGCGTCGCGGACCAGGGCGGCCACACGCTCGTCGGACAGCGGTTCCGGTTCGGGTCGCTGGTTCACCGGGGCCTTCCTTCGCCGGGGCCTGTGGTTCGGACCGGGGGTGGGGCCGGGCTCGCGGGCCCGGGCGGTGGAACGCGAGCTGCGCGAAGGTGCCGTTCACCGGTCGGCCGGAGTGATGCGGCGTCCGGTCAGGCTGGTGGGCCGGATCGACACCCACATCTCGCGTTCGTCCCCGGCCCATGGAGCGGTGTGGGCGTTTTCGTTCAGCCGCCGTATGCCGTCGGGGTCCGTGACCAGCCGCGCGGGGCCGACGGCGAGCACGCTCCAGCCCTGGCTCATGGCCTCGTCCATATGGTCGACCTCGAAGGCGGTGTCCGATCCCACGGCTGCCGCGGGTACGGAGTCGGGGGCGGTCCGGAAGACGATCGCGTCGTCGACGACGTCGTAGTTCACGGGGACGACCGCCGGGCCGTCCGGGGTCGATACCGCGACGCGCCCCACTCCGTGCGTGGACAGCAGGGTGCGGCATTCCTCGGGGCCGAGGTCCAGGAGCCGGGGGTGGGCGAGCGCGATTCCCTGGCCCGGTGGCATGTCGGTGCCACCGCCGCGCAGGGCGTGGACCGTGGTGTTCAGCGCCGAGGCCAGGTTGACGAGTGTCGCCAGGCTCGGATCTGCCTGGTGTTCCTCGAGGTACGCGAGATACTCGGGCGCCATCCTGGCGCGGTGGGCCGTCTCGGCCCGGGTCAGGCCCTGGCGCGCGCGTTCGGTGGCCACCCGCCTGCCGAGGTCACCGGAGTGGGACGCGCCGGCCGGCGGGGGAGCACCGGCACCGGCCCCGGCCGCGCCCGGCGGACGGGACGGCTCCCGGGCCGTGGACTGTTCCCGGGCGGCCGCGGGCCCGTGTCCCGGATGCAGGATGTGCGCGTCGGGCCCGGGAAACACCAGCGTCACCGCCTGTGTGTCCGACCAGCGCACGTCGTACGGGGGTGTCCCGTCCTGGTGGTGGAGCCCGACGATCTCGCCGTCGCGCCTGGTGGCGCCGGTGGCCGGGCTTTCGATGACGAGGTGATCGCCGAGGTGAGCTCGCATGATCGCCGCCCTTTGCTCAGAGTGCTGCCATGTCCAACGTGCCACGCGTACCGTTCGGGGGAAACGTCGAGCGGCTGTGCCGGGGCGGCGCGGGAAGGGCCGACGGCGGGGCCGCCCGTCCCTCCCTCTCGCCGGCCTGCCCACATCCGCGGCTCGGCCGTGATGCCCCTGCGGCGGCTCGGGCTGCCCGGTCTTCGGGACACGCACCGTGAGAACTCCGTTGCCCGGTCTTCCCGCGAGGTGCCCCGGCCGCTTCGCCCCCCGTCGGTCACATGGGCCAGCCGGAGACCGGGCGGGAGGCCGGCCCCGATGCGCCCATGCCCTCGATATCGCGCCCGGCGGCATCCACCAGCTGCCGGCCGAGGTCTTCCATGGCCCTGCCCGCCGCCAGTTCGTCGCCGATCTCCGGCACCTCCCTGTCCGCCGGATTACGGTGCGCGGCTCCGTGGCCGGTAAGCACCGTGCTTCCGGTATCGACCACCGCGCGTGCCTTCGTCGTTCCCTCGTCCTCGAAGAGGTGGAGACGAACCTTCCATTCCACGGTGTGCGGCATCGCTGTCCTCCTCGGCTCGGTGCGGTCCGGATGCGGTCCGTCCAGGCCTCCTGGGTGGCGCGACGGGGGCCCGGATCCGCCGGGTGGCCGGCGGCACGTCTCTCCCAGCACGCGTCGAGGACGGACCTTCCACCGGTGGCGCTGTCCGTTCCGCATCACCGTCTCCAGCAGTGGCCTGCCGTCATGTGGCGGGCACTCGTCGGCGAGAGCGATCACGTCGGCAGAGCCCGGGCGGCGGACACCTGTTTCCGCCCAGGAGCCGTCGCCTTCGCCGGGAGAGCTTCATCACCGGCCGACCGTCGTATCCCACCATCTTGTACGCGGAGTCCCCGTACGGCACGTCGGCCGGGACACCGACGCGAGTGCCGACCGCGCAGAGGACGGTCACCGCTCCGACCGCCGGCGCACCGCCCACGAACCGGTCGTCGGTACCGGCCCGGCCCGCGAGGCGGCAGGGGGCCGGACGCGTACGGTGAACCACGTGCGCCCGTCGTCCTACGCCAGTGGCTCGCCGGCCGCCTCTCCCGCCCCTGCCGAACACCGGAGACTTCGGCCACGGGACCGGCTGCCCCCGGTGGGAGAGCCCTTCGAGCCCTGAAGGACCGGGCCGTTGGCGCCGTACCGGTGATGCCCTGTCATATCTGCGGCACGACCACGATCGGACACGGCGCGTGATGCAACACGGCGTGGTTGATCAGCCCGAGCTGCAGGCCGGGGTGTCCCTGCCGCTTCCCGGCCCCCACGACGAGCAGGTCCGCGTCCGACGCGGCCGCCAACAGCGCATGCCGTGCCGGTCCCTCGACCACCCGGCGGCTCACAGGGGTGCCCCGGTACTGCTCCGCAGGGCCCCGCAGGGCGTCGTCGAGCACCTGAGCCGGCGGGCGCCGATGGGCCTCGAGGGCGTACCACGCACCGGGCGGAGGTTCCGAGGGAGTGCCGACCGGCGCACTCCAGGCGTGCACCGCCACCAGCGCACAGCGCCGTACGTGGGCCTCGCGGACCGCGAACCCCACAGCGGTATCGCTTCCCTCGCCGTCCTCGACACCCACGACGACGCTCCCGAACCGGCCTTCCCTGTGCTCCGCCGAGCCACGCACCACCACGACCGGGCAGTCGGCCCGCGCCGCCACGGCCAGACTGACCGAACCCAGGAGCAGCTCGGCAAGGTCGCCCGACCCTCTGGAGCCGAGCACCAGCGCGAACGCGTTGCGCCCCTTGCCGACCAGGGCGGAGGCGGCGTCCTCATGCAGTACCTCGCTCGACAGCCGCACCGCGGGAGCACCCTTCCCGGCACGCTCCGAGGCAGCGTTGATCACGTCGGGTGCCTCCTGCTCGGGCGCCGCCGCGTGCACCAGGTGGAGGGGGACCGCGTGCCGGGCCGCCTCGGCGACAGCCCAGTCCACCGCCTCCAGGCTCGCCTCGGACCCGTCGATGCCGACCACCAGGGGAATCGTCACCGCTCATGTCTCCTCTCGCACCGGCATTTCGTCCATCCGGGTTCCGCCCCACGGTTCCGCATGCGCCGCGGGAAGGTATGGGGTACTCCTCGACTGAGCAGAGGGGCCGTGCGCGGTGGGCCGGCGCTTTCGGACGGACGAACTCCTTCACCGTCATCCCAGCTTCTTACGAGACGGAGGCACGCGCCATGGAGCCAGCGATCACCGTCGGCCCCGACGGCCCGTGCGAGAGTCCTGCCGCCGGCGGCAGGACCGCCGCCGAGGCCGGGGGCGCGCCGCCGCACGCGGCATCGGAGTCCGGGACGGCCGTGCCCGGTCCGCGCGGGCCGGGGCTCGTCGAAAGCCTTCGCCCGGGCCCTGTGGTCCGAGCCGCCGTCCACCGAGCACGCCGCCCTGTCGCGGTCGTCCCCCATGACTGAGGCGGACGACACCGCATCGCCCCCGCTCGCAGAGATGCGTGAGACCCACACCGCGATCGTGTTCCTCGTCGGTGACCACGCCTACAAGATCAAGAAGCCGGTCGATCTGAAGTTCCTGGACCACACCACCGTGGAGGCCCGCCGGGCCGCCTGCGAACGCGAGGTCGCTCTCAACCGCCGCTTCGCCGCGGATGTCTACCTGGGCCTGGGAGAGGTCCGCAGCCCGCGGACGCAAGCACCCGAACCACTGGTCGTGATGCGCCGCATGCCGGCGGACCGCCGCCTGTCCCGGCTGGTACGTGAGGGGGCCGTCCTCGACGACATCCTCCGGGCTGTGGCCCGGCAGCTTGCCGCGCACCACACGGACGCGCCCCGCAGCCCGGCCGTGGACGAGCAGGGCACCCGGGACGCGTTGTCCTTCCGATGGGAAGCGAGCTTCGCACAGGTCCACGCCCTGGCCGACGGTCTCGCCCTCCCCGACGGCGTGGACGAGGTCGAGCGGCTGGTGCGCCGCTACCTCGCCGGCCGCGAGCGCCTGTTCGACACGCGCGTTGCGCAAGGACGGATCGTCGACGGCCACGGCGACCTGCGTGCCGAGGACATCTTCTGCCTCGACGACGGCCCTCGCATCCTGGACTGCCTGGAGTTCGACGACCACCTTCGCCACCTCGACGGCCTCGACGACGCCGCCTTCCTCGCCATGGACCTGGAACAACTCGGCGCCCCGCACGCCGCGGCATACTTTCTCGCCCGGTACAGCGAGTACTCCGGCGACCCGGTGACCCCGTCCCTGTGGCACCACTACGTCGCCTACCGCGCGTTCGTCCGCGCCAAGGTCTCCCTGATCCAAGCGAGCCAGGGCGTACCCGCCGCCGAGGCGACGGCCCGGCGACTGGTCACGGGGGCGCTGCGCCATCTGCGCGCCTCCGCCGTCGGTCTGACACTCGTCGGGGGCCTTCCGGGCAGCGGGAAATCCACGCTCTCCGGAGCCCTGGCCGACCGTCTTGGGGTGACGCTGCTCAGCAGCGACCGCCTGCGCAAGGAGCTGGCGGGCATCCCGGCCGAACAGTCCGCGGCGGCCGACTACGGTGAGGGGCTGTACACACCGGAGTGGACCACGAGGACCTACGCCGCCCTGCTCGACCGTGCGTCCACCCTGCTGTCCTCGGGCGAGTCCGTCGTCCTGGACGCCACCTGGTCGGACGCGGGACAACGCGAAGCCGCCCTGCGCGTGGCCGAACGCACCAGCGCAGACCTGGTGGCCCTGTACTGCCGGGTGCCCGGCGACGTATCAGCGGCCCGCCTCGGCTCCCGCACCCCCGGCGCGTCGGCGTCCGATGCCGACCTCGGGGTCGCCACCGCCATGGCGCCCGAGGAATCACCGTGGCCCGAGGCCGTCACGGTCGACACCGGTGGTCCCCTGGAGACCGCGGTCGTCCGGGCGCTGGCAGCCGTACGCCCGTGGGACACCGGCCAGGCCACGGTCTTCCGTCGCCCCTACATGCTGCCGGACTGACGGAACACGGGGCGGCCCGGCGTTCCGCGTTGCCCGCGAGCCCTCCGAAGACGACAGTGGAGTGAGGCAGCGAGGGAGTGGGCAACGATGCGAGGACTCGTCTATCACGGTCCTGCACAGACCTCCTGGGACACGGTCCCGGATCCCGCGATCGAGGAGGACACCGACGCGATCGTACGCGTCGACGCGACCACCGTCTGCGGAAGTGATCTGCACATTCGGCGGGGAGACCTCCCCGAGGTCGCACCAGGGACGATCCTCGGCCACGAGGCCGTCGGAGAAGTGGTGGAAATCGGCCGCGGGGTGCACAACCGGCGGCCCGGACATCAGGTGATCGTGTCGTCCGTCTCGGCCTGCGGACGCTGTCCGATGTGCCGCGCCAGCATGTACGGACAGTGTCACGGCGGCGGCGGATGGATCCTGGGAAACATGATCAACGGGACGCAGGCCGAGTTCGTTCGCGTTCCCTTCGCCGACTCCTCCACGCACCGCCGGCCCCCCTCCCTCCCGCTCGGCGACGCGGTTCTGCTCGCCGAGCTCCTCCCCACCGCCTACGAGGTCGGGGTGCGCAACGGACACGTGGGCCCGGGGGACACGGTCGTCGTGGTGGGCGCGGGTCCCGTGGGGCTCGCCGCGGTCGTCATCGCCCGCCTCTACTCGCCTCGCCGGATCATCGCGGTGGACCTGTCCTCCTTCCGGCTGGAAGCCGCCGCACGCCTGGGTGCCGACGCCGCCGAACTGCCCGGACGGTTGATCGCCGATCTGTCCGAGGGGCCGGGGGCCGACGTGGTCATCGAGGCCGCCGGCGATCCGGAAAGCTTCGTCCTGTCCACACGTGTCGTGCGCGCGGGAGGGCACATCGCCAACATCGGCATGCCCGGCAGCCCGGCCACGCTGCATCTGGAGGCTCTGTGGCGCAAGAACCTGACGATCAGCACGGGTCAGGTCGACACGTTCTCCACACCATGGCTGCTCGACCTCGTGACCTTCGGACGCATCTCGGTCTCCCCGCTCATCACCCACACCTTCGACCTCGACCGGATGGAGGACGCGTACGAGGTCTTTTCCCGTGGCCCCGAGACCGGAGCCCTCAAAGTCATGCTGTACCGCGAGGCGAAGCCGCCGCCCCGGCAGCCGTATCTCTGATCTCCCCCTCTTCTCGACTCCCCGGTCCAAAGGACCGTCCGCGCCGCCGACACCGCGGTGGTGTTTCGCCCGGATACCGCCACCGGTGACACCCGCGCCCTGCCCCACCGGCGCGGGACCGCTGATGGGCCGACCGGCCCGAGCGGTCCTCCGCGCCATCGGACAAGCTGGATGTGCGGGGAGATTTCGGCACCGTGCCGGAGCCCGGCAGAGAGCGGAGGAGTGGCATGAAAGGCTACGTTTTCCACGGTTCCGGACAGGCCGCATGGGAGGAGGTCCCGGACCCGGGCCTCAAGGAGACCACCGACGTGATCGTGCGCGTCGACGCGGTGACCATCTGCGGGACGGACCTGCACATCCTCAAGGGCGACGTGCCCGAGGTGCGACCCGGCACCGTGCTGGGGCACGAGGCGGTCGGCGAGGTCGTCGAGGTGGGCAGTGACGTGCGCACGGTGCGGCCCGGAGACCGGGTGCTGGTCTCCTGTGTCAGCGCCTGCGGGCGGTGCCGCTACTGCCGGGAGGGTATGTACGGCCAGTGCCGTGGAGGCGGAGGCTGGATTCTCGGTCACCTGATCGACGGCGCCCAGGCCGAGTACGTCCGCGTCCCGTACGCCGACCTGTCCGTGCATCCGCTGCCCAGCGCGGTGAGCAGTGGGGACGCCGTGCTGCTGGCCGACATCTTCCCCACCGCCTATGAAGTGGGCGTCCTCAACGGGAAGGTACGGCCCGGGGACACCGTGGTCGTCGTCGGGGCCGGCCCCATCGGGCTGGCGGCCGTCGCGATGGCCCGTTTCTTCACGCCCGAGCGGATTGTCGCCGTGGACATGGACGCATCCCGGCTCGAAGCCGCGAGGAGCCTGGGCGCAGACGCGGTGGCCGACGCCCGCGAGGACCCCGAGCAGCTGGTCGCCGATCTCACCGAAGGACTCGGCGCAGATGTCGTCATCGAGGCGGTCGGCGTGCCGGAGACGTTCGAACAGTGCACGCGCATGGTGCGGCCCGGCGGGCACGTGGCCAATGTCGGTGTGCACGGCAAGCCCGCGACCCTGCACCTGGAAGACCTGTGGATCAAGAACGTGACCATCACCACGGGTCTCGTCGACACCCACTCCACACCGACCCTGCTGCGGATGGCGTCCGCCGGTCGGCTCCCCGCGTCACAACTGATCACTCACACCTTCCCGCTGGACCACATGGAGGAGGCCTACGACGTCTTCGGCAACGCCGCCGAGACCGGTGCCCTCAAGATCGTGCTCGGCGGTCAGCCGCACGATGTCGTCGCAGTGCGGACGACCTGAGAGGGCCTGCGCGGCGAGCCCTCTCAGGTCCTCCCGGTGACGCTCACGCCGCCGTCACCGGCGTTCTCGACGTGGGCGGCGGCGTCCTCGCCGTACCGGTGCCGGTGAGCGCCCTCGGCCTGCGGATGCGGCACGCGGTGGGTGCCGGCCCGCCGGTCGTCACCGCCGGCTCCCTGGCCGCGAAGGTCTCCGGTCGCACCCTCCGGCGCATCTTCGCACTGCCGCTGCCGGCCGTTGCGGGGCCATGCCGATCGACGCGGTGGTGTGACGCGGCGCAGCGCACAGTCCGGGCGGGCCCTATGCCAGGGACAGGAACAGCTTCTCCAGCCGGGCGCGCATCTGCTCGCTGTCCTCGCCGCTTCTGCGGCCGGACTCGATGTCGGCCACGCACTGCTGCAGACCGGTCGCGATGATGGCGAAACCGGCCCGGTCGAGTGCCCGGGAGGCGGCGGCGAGCTGGGTGATGACCTCCTCGCAGTCGCGGCCCTCCTCGATCATCCGGATCACACCGGAGATCTGTCCCTGCGCACGGCGCAAGCGGTTCAGCACGGATCTGAGATCCGCACCCTCGAGTTCCAGTTCCACGGCCACTCCTCGAAAAATACCCCTAGGGGTACTCTACGTCCCGGTTCGGGACGGTGTCGACCATCAAGGATCCCCCGTGCCGTGACCAGCCGTCCCACCCCCGTCGGGCTCGGAACCCACCAGGCGGGCGCCGGCTCCACGAGTTCACCGTCGTCGACATGCGCACGCCCGCCGCATACGCCTCCGGCCCCCTGCGGCGCCCCGAGTGTCCCTCTGGACCGCATCCGCCGGGTTCCGCCGGAGACACAGCACACCGCGGAGCGCGGTGACGTCCTCGTCGTGTGCGCCTCCGGTGCCCGCTCCGCGAAGGCTCGCGAGCTTCTCGCCGAACAGAGGGCACCCCCGCCGCCACGCCGGCGGCACCGGGCGTGGACGTCCGAGGGGCGTGAACCGCACCGCTCCCCGGCCTGCTCGCGCACCCGGCCTTCCGGCTTCTCGCAGCGGGTATTGCGGCCGGCCGGCCCGGTCCTCTCTGTGCGGTCGCTGCCCTGCGCGGTCGCTGAAACCCGCTGAATCACGTGGCCAGGGCACCCGTGCCGAGGCCATGGGAGCCGTGGAGGCGGGCCGGTGCCGGGCGGCAGCCCGCTCCGGTCGACGGGGAACGGTGAGCCGCTCATGCCCGTGACGGACCACTGCCACGGGGTGCCACGAGGGTGCAGGACGGCCCGGCCGGCCCCGGGAGCGGCCCGCGAAACCGCCCCCTGTCCCCGAGAGCCGGCAACGGATCGCCGACGCACGACGACGTCCGCAAACCGCTGCCGACGACCGGCCGGCGCCGCGCCGGGAACGTGTTCCGTCCGGTCGCGCACATGATGCTCGTCGTGGTTCGCGAAGGGGCGGATCCGCCGGTCCTGCCGGCCTGCCGCTCGGCGTCGGTCAGTGTGCCGTCCACCGGTTGACGCGGTTACCGCTCCCGCTCGCGCGGGACCATCAGGACCGGGCAGCGCGCATGGTGGAGAACGCCCTGGCTGACGGAGCCCAGCAGCATGCCTGTGAACCCGCCACGCCCGCGCGTGCCCACGACCAGGCCGACCGCGTGTGCGGACGCCTCGGTCAGCCTGTCCACCGGGTGTCCCTTCACGACCTCGTGGTGCAGCTCCACCTCGGGGTGGGTGGCGGTGTGCCCGGCCACCGTCTCGGCCAGCAGCCGACGGCACTCCTGGAGCGCCGCGTGCTCGTCCAGGACCCCGAGCAACGGGGGATGCCACACGTACAGCGCGCGCAGAGCCGCACCGTGCAGAGAAGCCTCCTCGAAGGCGAAGCCGACGGCGGCGGCCGCGTGCGGGCTGCCGTCGACGCCGACCACCAGGTACGGCGGTTGCTGGGTGGTGTGCTCCGGCTCGCGCAGGACGACCACCGGACACGCCGCGTGGGCGGTCAGCGGCAGTGCGACCGCGGCCGAGCCGAACAGCTCCCGTGTGGCGCCGAGATGCCGGGATCCGATGACGACCTGCGAGGCATGGCGCGTGTGCTCGGCCAGAACCCAGGCCGGGTGCCCCTCGGCCAGCTCCGCGGAGCATTCCAGACCGGGACGGCGCGACCCGACGAAGGCGACCGCGCGCTCGAGCACGTCGCTACCCGCGGTGTGCAGTTCCTCCCTCCACTTCTCCCACGAAGGAAGGCTGCCCTCCTGCCGGTATCCGGGGACCGGCTCGCCCTGCGCGTACACAAGCACCAGAGGAAGGTGGCGACGGTCCGCCTCGTCGGCGGCCCAGGCGAGCGCCATGCGCTTGTCCGGATCGGGATCGACACCGACCACGATCGGTTTGCGTCCGTCAGTACGCATCGTCAATACCTCCAGAAAAGGAGTGGTCCGGCTGTTTCGGCCGCCCGTGGGCCGGGCCGGGTCTCATCCCCGCACCATTGCGACGGGGCCGGCTCCTTGCGTACCACCAGGCCGCTCACACTCCTCCTTCCGCTCGGGCGGTCGTGCGCACCGGATCCCTGTCCGATCAGGCTGCACCGTGAACGGGGATCGGGACGAGGGCCGGACGGTGCACGGTCACGTGACGGTGGGCCCGGCCGGCGGCCTCCTGCCCTTGCGCGCAACCGTGATCGTTTCCCGCTGCGACGGGCCTCAAAGGGACCCTCGGACCGTGATGGGGGCTATGGGACTCCAGAATCCCGGGCGGTGCGGCGGCGATCCGGGAAGTGCCCGGTTCTCGCGGTGGAACGAGCAGGCAAGGAGTCGGGATGAAAAGGGGAACGCGCTGCGGGCGCACGATCAGCGTCACCCGTTTCGCGCCACGGGGACTGCAGACCTCCATGGGCGCATCGTCCCGGACACTTCCTGCACCCCGCACGACGAGGGCGAGCCGTGGGTGTCGCCGACGGCCGAGGAGGCCCTGCGCCTGGCCGGGCTGCTGCTGTTCCAGGCGGCTGCGGTGGAGCCTGAACCCGTGGGCCGGCCCGGAGTGGCCGAGGTGGTGCCGATCGTGGGTGACGCTTTCGAGATGCGGATTCGCGGCCATGTCCCGACCGTCGGCCAACCGCTGTCCGACGGAGGATAAGGACACCGCGCCCATGCCCGTGGAGCTCTTCGTGGCGGCGGTCACCTCCTGCGCGGCGCTACGCGGACCGCTGTCCCGACCGCCACGGGGTGAGCCGGGACGGCTCGTCCGTCCGTGCGGAGTTCGGCATGGCCGACGACGGGCGGCCCCGGGTCGGCTCTCTTGCCCTGACCGTCCTGGCCCCCGCCCTGCCGCCGCAGCGGCCGGCCGCTCTGCGCGCGGTGGTCTCCCACTGCACGGTCACGAACACACTGGCGCAAGCGCCGGAGGTGGTGCTGGAAGTCCGGTGCGATGCCGACCGGGTGGCCGCCGGGGACACGGAGGCAGGCTCGGCATGAGTGCCGATCATCGGGCGAATTCCTGTTCCGGGCCGACCACGGTGACGGGGCAAGCCGCGTGCTGGGCGCAGCGCTGGCTGACCGAGCCCAGCATCGCCCGGGCGAAACCGCCTCGGCCACGGCGCCCCACGACGAGGAGCTCGGCTCCTTGCGAGGCCTGGATCAGCACCTCCGACGGGTCGCCCTCGACGAGGTGTTCCCTCAGCCCTGGTGGACGCTCGCCCTGAAAGACGGTGCGCAACTCCTCCGCGAAGAGCTCCCGGGCCTGCCGCAGGTCGAATTCGGGATCGCTCACCGGTCCGCTCCAGCCCTTGGCGGACGGCGTGTCCCAGGCATGGATCGCCTCCACGACACCGCCGACGGTACGGGCGTAACGGTCCGCCCACCGCAGAGCCGCGTAGGACGAAGGCGATCCGTCCACGCCCACGACCACCCGAGGTGCCGGATCTGAGGACTGCATGGTCACCTCACTCGTCTGTCATTGTCTGCGCATCTCCACGCTGCCGGGAACGACGCCGGCGCGCCAGCGGAGACATCGGTCGCGGCCGGTCGAGACGCTCCCGAACGGACCAGCACAACCGGCGGGGGAGTGGAACCGGGGCTGACCGGCATCCGAATCCAGGCGCACCTCGGGTACCTGCCTGGTGCGGGCGGGCCCGGCCGCGCACACGTCCGCCGTTCACCCGAATGGCGTGCAGGCATCATCCGTCCACTCGGAGTTCCTCGGCGATGGCCGTTGCCCAGCCGTCGACGGCGCGCCAGTCCCGGAAGTCGCCGAACCGTCCGCCGGCCAGATGAAACAGCAGGCGTCCGGTACGGGGCAGCTGGTTCCGTTCGACGACACCGGAGAACAGGCGGTGGCTCCGGTACCCCAGACCTGGCGGCAGGCCTTCCTCGATTGCCGACAGCTCCTTGGCAGCCATACGGCGCAACGGCCCGCGCAGGGCTGCGGGCATCCCGACGCTGAAGATCCACACGGGACGGGGGCCGAGCACGTCCAGGTTGTCCCGCACGAACTGCCTGGCCGGCGGCAGCCGGCCCTGTCCGTGTACGGCGCTGCCGAGGACGAACGAGCGATAGGCGTCGGCGTCCTCCACCCCGGTCATGGGCCTTGCCTCGGCCGTCCGCCCCGCACGGTTCAGGACGGCGGCCGTCCTCTCGGCGATCTTCCGGGTGGAGTCGTGCGCGGTCGCGTATCCGACGGGGACGTCCATGGGAGCTCACCCTCCCGTCCTGGTGGGCGTGTTTCCCGGTCCTGCGGTGGCCCATGCCACGAGACCGGGCACCGCGGAGGCCGGGGCAAGGGCAAAGTCATGCCGACTCCGACGGTTCACGACCGCCCCGATCGAGCCGGAAGGGGGGATACACGTCGGTGAGCAGGGCCGCGTAGGCGGCCACGCGCAGCACCCAGCGGTTCAGCCCGAGCACCAGATCGAACAGACCGCGCGGGTAGCGCCCGGTGGCGGCCAGGGCGACGCCGGCGAACAGGGTGAGCAGCCCGATGAGACCTCCGTTGAACCAGCCCACGCGGACGCCGCCGAGAAAGAAGCCCACGACCAGGTAGTGCGGGACGGCCAGGAGCCACCACTTCACCAGGACGAGGCCGCGGGAGAGCTCCCCGGGGTACGCCAGCTCCCAGCGCGCCGGATAGCCGGGGACGTCGGCGAGCGTGAACGGCGGGTAGCGGTCGGTGCCCAGAGCGCCGTAGGCGTAATAGGCCACTCGCCAACTCCACCGCAGTACACCGGTGCTGAAATCGAAGAGGGGCCTCGGATGGCGACCGGTGAAGAGAATCGCGAAGAAGGCCACCACGCCCGCCCCCGCGAAGGCCACCCACAGGAAGACCAGGACGACGTAGTGCGGAAGGGCGAGCACCCATTTGACCGGCCACAGCCAGCGGGACAGCGGTGCGTCGAGGACCGCGGTCAGCCGGGCGGGGTGGCCGGGCCGTGCCACCCCGGGGGATGCCGCCGAAGGCGTGGAGTGCGAGTTCATGACCGGTCCCTCCGGATGCCGCCAACCCCACCCGGTGCGGCCCGCACGGTGCCGACGGGCCGTCGCTGTCGCGCCGTGACGGGCACATTCGACTCGCTCGCCGAAGCACTGCCGGCTGGGCGCGTGGTGTGACGGCGTTCGTGCGACGACCCCGTCGTACGACGATTCACGCCTCGGCGGCGCGCAGCCCTCCTGCGGGCCGCCTGCCGTGCCCCACCGCTCACCTGCCGTTCCGGGCCGGGCCCGGGTAC